>JABFSN010000246.1 GCA_013140575.1 Phycisphaerales bacterium
GCCCCAGCCCCGCCACCGCCCGCCGATACGACTCCTCCGCCTCCCGCCGGATATCCTCCACGTCGCTCGGTCCCAATTCCGGCTCGATGCGCCGCAACGTGTCCGCAATCGCCAGTCGCGCCGGTCGCTGCACCGATCCCACCGCGACCATCGTGTCCGCGACCGGCTCCTGGCTCAGCGACCACAACGCCCGGTACGCTTCCACGTGCCGACTCAATTTCCGCAGCTTGTCGCCCAGCGCCAACCGTGACGAAACCCGGTCCTGCTCGTTCATGGCCGACGCGACCGCCCGCTCCAAATAACCGACCGCCTCCTCCGGCCCGGCCGACGCCGCGCTCCCCAATTGCAGCAGCGCCCGCACCCGCAAATGCGCCATGTGCGCTTTCTGCGAGTCCGCCCCCGCGGACTCGTCCATCGCCACCCCATCCAGCGCCTCCAACGCCGCCCCGGGTCGCCCTTCCAATAGTTCCATGAACGCCAGCCGCATCCCGATTCGCGCATCCGTCGGATGGACGCGATGCGCCGCCAGTGTTGACTCGTACGAATGCCGATCCGGGAACGCCCGCACTTCCGACGGATCGATGCTGATCATCGACCCCCCGGCGCAAAACAGGTTCCCCAGCGGCGGCTGATCCGCCGGCAGCTCGTACGTCAACGCGATCGCCCCCGATGCCGCGTCCACCGCGGTCAGGTCCTTCCGCGTCGGAACGTACAAAACCTCGCCGCACAACGCCGCCCGGCCCATCGGCTCCTCGATCGCCGTCGTCCACAAGTAGCTCCCGTCCTTCAACGACACGCGGCTGATCTGATTCCCCCCCAGCCATGCGTCCGTCCCGTCGCTGCCCACCAGATAGCGGTGCTTCATCCGCGAAGTGCGCCACGCGATCGCCCCGTCCAGACGATCGAACGCGATCAGATCCCCCGCGTCCGTCGGCGCCAGCACCACCCATCGCCCGGCCACCATCGGCGGTCCGCTCAACCACTCCTGCGGCGGCTGCGCCGCCGGAACCGGTTGACCGCGCATCCGATTGTTCGTCGGCGCCGCGTCTTCCGCGTACCGCGACGCCCACACCACCGACGGCTCGTTCACATTCAACGCGAACAGCAGCCCGTGACCCGTCGGCACGTACATCATCCCGTCAGCCTCGGCCGCGAACAGCGCCACCGTCGGTTCCACTTCCCGACCGCCCAACGTGCACAGGACGATCTGCTTGACCAGCGCCCCGTCCGCCGGATTCAGTACCCCGACGAACAAATCCCCCGCCAATTCGAACGGCACCCACAGCCGTCCGCCCGCGCTCACCGGCGGTGCCAAAAATTGAACCTCCCGCAATCGTTCATCGCCATCCCACGCGCCTCCCCGCCGCCACACCAACGCCCCCGTGTCCGTCCGATAAGCCACCAACCGATTCCGGTTCGCCACCACCGGTTGCGGCGCCCGCCTCGGTTGATTGCGCGGCTGAATCACAATAATTCCATCTCCATCGAACGCCGCGGGCTCAACTTCTCGTTCAACCGCATATATGTGGCCCTCACCAATCGTCAGTGCCCCTGCAACATAGTCTGATAATAGCGACCGCTCGCCCGCCAGCGTCCATCTTGCGCGTTGTTCCGCCCGTTCCGCAATCCCCACCGCTCCCGGATCCGACTCCCACAACAGCGAAAAACTCGGCACATCCAACGCCGTAATTTCCATCCCCGCCCGCACATATATCCGTCCATCCGCATATACGGGCATCAACGCCGGCAGCATGTTTACCGCCAGCCCGTCCAATTCCGGCCATGTACCCGACGCGACGGACGGGATCGCCCGCCGCCACGGCAGACGTTCGGCGAACGATGGCACCACCGCGTCCATGCGCCCGTCGCACCGTCCACCGCCCAGCGCGCCGTTCCAAACCGTGCGTCCTCCGCCGTCACCGACCGTTACCGCCGGCGTGTCCGCCAATGCGGCCACCGCGTCCATCGATTGTGGCGCAATATCGGCGGCGGCGGCCGCGGCGCGAACGGCGTCCAACGCCACCCGACCGCCGTCCCGGTCTCCCAACAGCATCAGCGCCACGGCGCGTTTCAATTCCAGTGACGCCGGTAATGGGCTCCCGCCAAAAAAAATGCCGGCGTAATTTTGCAGGACCAGCAACGCTTCCGACGCCCGTCCCCAATCCAGCAACCAGGACGTCAACAGCTCGACCGCTTCGCGCCCGTGCGTCGACACCACGTAGCGGGCGCACAGCTCCCGCAGCGCGCTCAGGTCCATGTCGCGACGTCCGCGGGTCAGCAGTGCGCTCGCGCGGCCGTCGTTCAACACGCGGTACGCCTGCAACCCGTCCGCCGGCAGCGACGCCAGCAGTCGCTGCGCCTGCCACCGGGGCGAAACATATCGGGCCGGCGCGCCGCCCGCCTTGGCCTCGACAGCGACCAGCCCCTCCGGCGCGTCGATCACGCGCTGCAACGAATCAATGGCCAGCTTCCAGTCCTGCCGGTTAACCGCATCGTCGGCCGTTCGAAACAACGCACCGACGGCGAACGACTCCTCAACTTCCGGCCCCTGCGCCGCGGCTTCGGTCTGCGCCGACGCCACAGGCCCAAACGCCGACAATACGGTCATCGTCGCACCAATCATGAACATGCCGCCGAACCGAACGCGGTCGGCAATCCGGGAATGCCGAAGCGCCTGCCGGGCCGTGCGTGTCGCGGATTTGCTCGATGACAGAAACATAGGCAACGGGTCTCCCTCGCCGGTCCGGAAACCATCGATCATAGCGACGCCGGCGTACGCGAACCAGTTGCCCGGCGCCGGCCGACGACAAGTTACCTCGCCGATACGGTCTCCGTGTTTGATCGTCGAAACCCGTCGCCGGTTTCAAGAAGTTGTACGCCGCGGAATCTGCGCCGGTCGTCGTAACTTGTCGTCGTCGGTTTTTGGATCAGAACGGCCAGATCAGCGGTGCCAGAACCGCCGTGACGATCCAGAACAGAATGTTCAATGGAATGCCGAAGCGCAGAAAATCGCTGAATCGATAGCCGCCCGGACCATACACCATCAAGTGCGTCTGATAGCCGATCGGCGTAGCGAATCCGCACGACGCCGCGATGGTAATGGACATCAGGAACGGCATCGGCGAAACCCCCAGCGCGTTGGCCGTGGCCATCGCCAGCGGGAACGCCAGCACGACGGCCGCGTTGTTGCTCAACAACTCCGTGAACAGCATGGTGACGCCGTACATCAGGAACAGCGCGACCCACGCGCTATTGCCTCCCAGTCCGACGAGCTTCGACGCGATCATCTCCGCCGCTCCGGTGTTCTCCATTGCCCGTCCGATGCCCACTGACGCGCCGATGGCAATCATCACCTGCCAGTCCACGCTACGGCGGGCCGCGGTGGCCGTGCAACATCGGGTGATAATCATCAGTCCGCCGGCCACCAGCGCCGCCCGCAGCGGATCGACCCACCCGGTGATCAGCATGATGACGAGCAACGCCAGGATGCCCAGTCCGACCCACGCGCGTTCGTGACGCAACGGGCGCGATTCGTCCACGGCGCTGACCAGAAAAAAGTGCCGCGAATTGCGCTGTTGGGCCACGAACGAGGGGTGCGTTTCCAGCAGCAGCGTGTCGCCCACCCGCAGGACGATATCGCCGATCTTCTTGCGGATGCGTTCGCCGTTCCGGGCCACGGCGATGACCGCCGCGTTGTAGACCGTGCGGAATCGTCCGTCGCGGATGGTCATCCCCACCAACGGGCAGGTATTCGACACCACGGCCTCCACCAGGCAACGCTGCGACCGATGGCTGTCCAGTTTGAACACCTGATTGGTCGCCGGCCGCAACCCCCGAACCTTCTGCAAATCGACGATGGATTCCACGACCCCCACGAAAATCAACCGGTCGTCGGCGTTCAGCCGCACGGTAGGTTCGACCGCGGGAAGGATTTCCCCTTCCCGTTCGATTTCCATCAGGTACACACCCTGCAGGTGTCGCAGACCCGCGTCCTCGACCGACTTGCCCACCAGCGTGCTACCCGGCTCGACCAGCATCTCCACCGTGTATTCACGTGCGTCGTCCTGCGCGCTGAACGCCGGTCGCCGGTCGGGCAGCAGCCAGCGGCTGGCCACGACCATGTACACGGCCCCGACGACCGCGCAGGGCACTCCCAGCCAGGTGATATCAAACATGCCCAGGCTCGGCTGGTGGGCCTGGTTCATCCATAGACCGTTCACGACCACGTTCGTGCTGGTGCCGATCAGCGAGCACAACCCACCGCAGATGGCCGCGTAGCTCAACGGCATCAGAAGTTTCGACGCAGAAAACCGCAGATTGCGAGCCCATTCGCTGACCGCCGGCATGGTCATGGCCACCAGCGGGGTGTTGTTCATGAACGCGCTGGCGACGGCGATGGGGACGATCATGCGTATCTGGGCGCCGGTGACGGTGCGCGGACGGCCCAGCAGGCGCTGGGTGATGATCGCCACTCCGCCCGTTTCGCGCAGCCCGGCGGCCACGACGAACAGGACGGCCACGGTAATCACGCCGTCATTGGCGAACCCGGCGAATGCCTCGCTCGGTTTCAGCACGCCGCAGACGAGCAGCAGGGTTACGCCGGCCAGCATGATCAGGTCCGGGGCCAGGCGCGTGAACGCGAACAGCGCCATGATCATCGCCACGGTTGCGACGGTGATCCATGCCTGCCAGTCCATCGAATGCCCCGCAATGTCCGATCAGAAATTGAGAACGGAATGCACCGGCACGCCGTCCAGTTTGGATCGGCCGCCGAGGTCGCCCAACTCAATCAGAAACGCCGCCCCGACGATTTGGCCGCCCAGCCCGCGGACCAGCTTCACGCACGCGCTCATCGTTCCGCCGGTGGCCAGCAGATCATCGACCAGAAGCACGTGATCGCCGCGGTGGATGGCATCGACATGGACTTCCAGGCAATCCTTGCCGTATTCCAGCTCGTACTCGCCGGACGCGACCTTGGCGGGCAATCGACCCGGCTTGCGGATGGGCACGAAACCGGCCGAAAGCTGACGAGCGACGGCCGACGCGAATATGAATCCCCGCGACTCGGCGCCGGTGACGACGTCGACCCGCTGACCGATATAGGGCGCCGCCATCAAGTGAATGGCCTCGTCCAACGCCCCCGGCATGCGTAACAGCGGGGTGATGTCCTTGAACAGTATTCCCGGCTTGGGAAAATCGGGCACGTCGCGGACCAGCAGTTTCAAGTCCGATGTATTCATGAACGCCCCCCGCGGTTCCCAAACCGATGAATCAAGCCCGGATCACGCCGCAGCCGCACAGAATCCGCCGATCGCGACGGGGCAACGTACCCGGTACGCCGGGGCATCGCAAACGGAGCCGGACCGCACGGCCGCGGACCGCACGGCCGCGGTTCTGTTTCATCTTGCGGGGGATTCCGCTAGAATGCCCGCGTGAAATCCATCGCCCCGGAACAATTTGCCGTCGAACTGGCCCGACTCGCCGACGATTTCAAGTGCGACGACGTCACGGTCATGGACCTGCGCGGCCGGTCCACCGTCGCCGATTTCTTTCTGATCGCCGGCGGGACCAGCGACCGCCAGCTCCGCGGCGCGGCCGAGGCCATTCGCGAGTACGCCCGGAAGGTGGGCGAGCGGCCGTATTCCGTAACCGGTTTCGAGGCGGCGACGTGGATTCTGGTCGATTTCGTGGACATCGTCGTTCATCTGTTCATGCCCGACCAACGCCGGTATTACGACCTCGAGCTGCTGTGGGGCGACGCCCCGCGACTGCAATGGGTGCGCGTCGCGTCCGCGTGATCCCATGACGCCCCCGCCCATGAAATCCACGCTCGTCGAATTGAGCGATCGAGTGGCCGCCGCGATCGTGGAGGTCTGCCCGATGCCGGCGGACCAGGTCGATGCGCAGCTTCGCCGCGCCCAGGACGAGCGCTTCGGCGATTATCAATCCAATTGTGCGATGGGGTTGGGCAAACGGCTCGGCATCGCGCCGCGGGCGTTGGCCGATCGAATTGCCGGCGCGCTGACCATCGCCGATCTGTGCGACCCTCCGGAAGTGGCCGGACCGGGATTCATCAATCTGCGTCTGCGTGCGGAATACGTCGCGGCCCGTCTGGCGGAGATTCCCCCCGCACCGGCCGCGGGCACCGACCGTCTGGGGCTGGCGCCGGCGGAATCACCGCAGGTCGTGGTCGTGGACATGTCCAGCCCCAACCTGGCGAAGGAACTGCACGTCGGACATTTGCGCAGCACGGTGATCGGCGACTGCGTTTCCCGACTGCTGGAATTCGCGGGCCACACCGTTCACCGCGTCAACCACGTGGGGGACTGGGGCACGCAGTTCGGAATGCTGCTGGCGTATCTGCGCCGCACGCAGCCGTCGGTGCTGGAACGCCCCGAAGCACTGCGGCTGGACAATCTGGAAGAATTCTACATTGCGGCCAAGGCGTTGTTCGACGCCGATCCGGCGTTCGCGGCGGAGAGCCGCGAGACGGTGGTGGCGTTGCAGCGCGGCGATGCCGACGTGCGCGCGGTCTGGCAGGCATTTTGCACGGAATCACTGCGGCACTGCCACGAGGTCTACGATCGTTTGGGCGTGCGGCTGACTGATCGCGGCGAAAGCTTCTATCGCGACCGTTTGGCCGAGGTGATCGATGCGTTCCATTCGGCCGGTCTGGCGCAAGTGAGCGACGGGGCCACGTGCGTCTTTCTGGACGGGTTCACCACGCGCGACGGCGGCCCGCTGCCCATGATGATCCGCAAATCGGACGGCGGCTATAACTACGCGACGACGGACCTGGCCGCGTTGCGCCATCGTGTCCACGAACTCGGCGCCGACCGGATCGTCTATGTGGTCGGCGTTCCGCAGAAGCAGCATCTCGAGATGTTGTTTGCGGCCGCCAGGAAGGTCGGCTGGGCGCCGGACGCTTTCACGCTGACACATCTGGCGTTCGGCAGCATGTTGGGGCCCGACGGCACGCCGTTCAAGACCCGCACCGGGGGCACGGTCAAACTCCGCGATCTGCTGGACGAGGCCGTCGAACGGGCGCGGCGCGTGGTCGAGAACGACGCCGAGTCCGGCGGCAGACGGGCTGATTTCGACGCAGTGACGATCGACCGGATCGCCCGGACGGTGGCCCTCGGCGCGGTCAAGTATTACGATCTCTCGCATGCCATGGGCAGCGATTATCGATTCGACTGGAATACGATGCTCGCATTGGAAGGGAATACCGCTCCCTATTTGCTGTATGCGTACGCCCGCATCCGCAGCATCGGCCGAAAGGCGGGGATCCAATTCGACGCCCTGTCGCGTGAAACCGCGATTACCCTGTCACACCCCAGCGAACTGCGTCTGGCGAAGAAACTTCTGGATTTGGGAGACGTCTTGAAGCACGTGACGGTCGAACTGCGTCCCAATCTTCTGACCGACTATCTCTACGATTTGAGCAAGGCGTTCAGCACGTTCTACGACCGGCAGCACGGCGTGCGGGTGATCGACGCCGAACCGCCCGCACTGCGGCTGTCGCGCCTGCGGCTCTGCGATCTGACGGCCCGCACGCTTAAGCTTGGGTTGCATCTTTTGGGGATTGACACGGTCGAACAGATGTAGACGATCGGTCCGCGCGTACGTGCTCAGCGGGTTTGCGAATTGGGTGCGACCCGCAGGCATGAATGCAGCCCCGCGTTTCAGCGCGGAATACGCCGGCGACGTGATGGCGCCGAGTCCTGACGGGACGCCCAACCCTCAAGTCGGCGATTCAGTCGTCCCTTCGGGACTAACGGAATCGAAGACCCGTCGTCAACCCAGCACTGAAGTGCCGGGCTACATTCATCGCGTCCCCGCGGGACGCGAACTGCGTGCATCAACGACCGCCGGTTGATCCGGCATTGGAACGCTGAATAGGAACACGCCAATTGGAGACTGAATTCGTCCGCCCTCCGGGCGGTGATGGTACGCTGGTCGTCATCCAGGGACTGAAGTCCCCGGCTACGACCGTGCGCCCCCCGGGCGAGGAAGCATCCGCCACGATGGAAACCGTTTCTCATTATCCTGGTACTATTTAGATGCCATCCAGAACGCAATCGCCGGAAACGCCCGACTTCGTCTGGATCACTGCGGCCGTCGCCGCGTGCGCGCCGATATTGGCCATGTCCCTATTTGCCGCATTGGCCCGCACGGACGATATAGACGCCTATCTCTTCGCGTACTATGGAAAACGGCTTTTGGCAGGTCAGCGATTGTATGCGGACCTATGGGACAACAAACCGCCGGGGATTTTCTGGGCCGACGCCGTCGGACTGTGGCTGGCCGGGGGACGGTTTCTGGGCATCATCGTCGTCTGTGCACTGGCGTCCATTGGATCGTGCGCCGCGTTTTTTTTGACTGCAAGACGGCTCTACGGCGTTCCCGCCGCCGCGGTGGGGGTGGTGATGGCCGCGGTCTACGTGTTTCAGCACGATTATCACGTGGGGAGCAACCGGCCCAGCACGCTCTTTGTATGCTTCGAACTGTGCGCCATGGGGTGCTACGTTCACGCCTTCGGCGGCACGGGTCTGCGTCGCGCCCGGTTGTTTGGGGCGGGCGTCTGCATGGCGGCGGCCGTCTTTTGCCAACAGACCGCATTTTCGTCAGTGGGCGCCATCATGGTTCATCAACTCGTCCTGACACTTTCCCGTGCGCAGAAGGCGCCCGACGCCGCGCGCAACCTGTGCGCGGTCGCGTCGGGAGCGGTCACTGCGACGTTTGTCGTTCTTGTCGCGCTCTTAATCACAAGCGATTTTCGGCACGCGTGGTTCGGAATCGTCTCTTCCAATCTGGGATATTTCGCACGACCGGGAAAATCGGAACTATTGCCGGCATTCTTCCGCTGGGAGGTTCACCTCGACATACTCGGTCTGCCATTGGTGCTGGCCACCGCGTCCGTCGTGCATGGATTAGCCGCGATGAAGACCCGGCGATCGATGGAATCAAATGCGGCCGCCGGGTCGCGCGCGGGCATCCCGATGGCGATAGTGCTGGTGGGAACATGGTTTCCCATCGCTCTGTACACGGCACTGATCGGCCCCAGCAAGCGAATGACCTATTTCGCCGTGGCGCTGGCGCCGCTGGTCTTGCTGGCCACGCACGCGGTATGGTTGCTGTTTCGAGCCATGCAGCGCGTCGAGCGGCCACGCATTGGCAGCATCATCGCGGTTCTGTGGTTTGTCTTCATGATGGTCCCGGCGATTGCGTTTCAATGGCGGAGCGCGCAGATCGCCTTCTTCCGCAGATTTGACGACCGTTCGACCATACGCGGATTCGAGACGGCCGAGGTGATTCGGCGGCACACGCGCGCGGATGAATCGGTCTACATGCTGGGATACCTGCCGCCGGTGTACTGGTACGCCGACCGGCCGCTGGCGCAACGGTATCTCGTGTCCACGTTGATTGATCAATGGATGGAACGCGCCCAGCCGGTCGTCGACGAAGTAATCGCCGATCTGAAGCGCGATCCGCCGACGGTGCTGGTCATCGGACGCGACGAGATGAAGTTCATCGAGCAACCGCCGGCCGATCATCCGGTGCGCTACGGCGATCTTCCGTCCTGGATCCGATCACATTACCGCGTGGCGCCTGACGCTCTGGAAAACGAGGTATGGATCCGCGATCGCTGAACGGCGCCTCTTGAAACGGAATCCGCGGTTGCCCGCTGACCGTCGATCGACGATGCGCGTCGAATCGCCCGGTCTATCGGTCTACGAATTCTTCAATCGCAGAATCGTCCGCCGGTAATACGCCAGCCCCAGACAGGTCAGCGGAATGGCCGTCACCACCCCCAGGAATCCCAGCATCTTTCCCCACACGAATACGCTCAACAAGATGATCGCCGGCCGCAACCCGGTCGCCTTGCCCACGATCCGCGGCGTCAGAATGGTATCCTGAATCAACTGCACGACCGCGAACACCACCAGCACCCACACCAGGGAAACGACGATGCTTGATTGCTCCTCCACCGCCCGCAGCACACTCAGTAACATGGCCGGGACCAGTCCGATGGCCTGCGCGTAGGGCACCATGTTCAACACGCCGATGAACAGCCCCAGCAATACACCCATCCGCAATTCGATCAACCCGAACCCGACGGCGAACAGCACGCCGGTCAGCGACGCAACGATGAACTGCCCCCGGAAATACCGCCCCATCGCGTCGCGGAACTCCGCGGCGAACTGCATCACGCCCTCGCGGTATTGCGGCGGCCAATGCGTCTCCCATGCCTTCTCCACCAGCCGGAAGTCGTTCAACAGAAACACCACGTACAACACCACCACGAGAAAACCGATCAACCCCAGCAACAACTGGATCGCACCCGTCAAGACGCTCAACGCCCCGGGCGCCAACCGCCGACCCAGCCATACCAGCATGGCCTCCACATCGAACTGCTCCGACGCCATGAACTCGCGGACCTGTTCCAGAATCCACTTCGCCCACGGGTCGGTCTGTGCGGCCGCGAACCGGTCGAATCGTTCCGCGAGGTTGACCTGATCGGCGGTCTCCGAATTGTCCGTCGTCTTCACGGCCTGGGCCCGCAGCGGTCCGACCACGTTTCGGAAATCGTTGATTTCCGCCTTCACCAGCGGCACCAGCAGCAGTCCGCCGGCCACCGCGATCACCATCAACCCGAACACCGTCACCAGAACGGCCGCGGCGCGGTTCTTGATTCGCGACTCCAACGCATTGACCAGCGGATTCAACAGGTAGGCAATCAGCAACGCCAGCACGAACGGGACCAAAACGTCTGACAGGTAGCGGGCGAGCGCGATCAACGCCACGAACGCCCCCGCCGACAGAAGCAGACGCACCACGCGATCCAGGTCGTATCGTTTGCCGCCGGGTTGCTCCTTGATCATTGGGCGACATTGGAGCCGCAACGATCGGTCGTCGCAATGCACGGCCGCGACGGCGACTGATGATTGACACCGCGTTTAAGCAGATTTGACACAAGCTTTTATTAGATATGACGTTGCAGCGTATTTAGCCCATATTAACTTCTGGAATCGCGCACACTTGGACAGAAATCGCTTGAACTCGCCGCCCGCCGTCACTAGCCTTGCTGCACTAGGATCCGACATCGGTCGGTCAATCGCGATCGCCCAAGAATCGCAGGGAGGGATGGGGTTATGTCTTCGACTCAGCTGTGCGCCGTCGGTTCAAGGGTTGTTGGTCTCTGCGTGGCGTTCGTGGTCCCGAGCGCGAGCGCGGTCATCGTCAGTTACGATGACCGGGCGACGTTTGATATCGACGCCCCGGGCACCGAGCTGGTCGATTTCCAGTTCACCGGCACGCCGCTCGAGGTCACCGGTTCGGGCTTTCTGCTGCGCCCCGACCCGTTCGACATTCCGGACTACGACATTGATATCAACGGGGCCAGCGAGGATCTCTATCTGCTCGGCCCGGCGTTCGCGACCGGGGCGATCGTCGGGCTGACCATCAATGGCCCGTACAACACGGCCGATGGCACGACCTACCTCAAATCCGGTTTTGAGGGCGAGTTCTTGTTCGGCGGCGGGGGCGTGACCGCTTTCGGAATTGACGTGTTCACCCTTCTCGACCCGTCTTCGCCATTAAGCGTCACAGTCTACGTCGAATCCGCAACCGGCGATCCGCTGTTCGAGGACGAGTTTCCGCTGGACACGTTCGTCGGTTTTGTTTCCGACGAGCCCATCGGTCTGATCACCTTCGGACTGGTCGGCGTCCTGACAGAAGGCGAATCGGCGTTGGGTTTCGACAATATGTCGTTCATGTCCGCGGCCGGTTGCGTGGTCCCGGGCGATTGCGACGACGGCAATGAATGCACCGACGACGACTGCGTCGCCAACGCCTGCGTATACACGGACAACACGAACCCCTGCGACGACGCAGACCCCTGCACCGTGGGCGACGTCTGTTCGGGCGGCATGTGCACCGGCACGCCCGTCGATTGTTCCGATTTCAACCTGTGCACGGACGAGGTGTGCATCGGCGGAACCTGCCAGTTCTTCAACAACACGAATCCCTGCGACGACGCCGACACCTGCACCGTTGGTGATATCTGTTCGGGCGGCATGTGCGCCGGAACGCCGATCGTCTGCGACGATATGAACGTCTGCACGGATGACGAATGCATCGGCGGGGTATGCGTATTCACCGATAACACGAGTCCCTGCGACGACGCGGATCCCTGCACGGTCGGCGACGTCTGTTCGGGCGGTATGTGCGCCGGAGCGCCGATCGTCTGCGACGATATGAACGTCTGCACGGATGACGGGTGCGTCGGCGGGGCATGCGTGTTTACCAACAACACCGTCCCGTGCAACGACGGAAACATTTGCACGACGACGGATACGTGTTCCGGCGGCGTCTGCGGCGGAACGGCCGTCGATTGTTCGTCGCTCAACAACTCCTGCAACGTCGGCGTCTGCAACACGATGACCGGAATGTGCGTCGCACAGCCCACCAACGAAAACGGGCCGTGCAGCGATTCCAACGCCTGCTCGCTCGGCGACCACTGCGTTTCCGGCGCTTGCGTTTCCAATTCCAACGTCGACTGCAGCGCGTTGAACACCGTCTGCAAGACGTTTTCCTGCCTGCCGTCGGGGGCGCCGGGCAACTGCGGCATCGTGACTCCGCAGACGGGCCTGCCGTGCAACGATGGGAATCCATGCACCAACGAGGACGGATGCACCCCTGCGGGAATCTGCGCCGGCCAGCCCATCCCGGGATGCGTCGTCGACCCGCCCCCCAACATCCCCACCGTCTCGCAATGGGGACTGTTCGCCCTGCTGCTGGCCGGTCTCTCGATGGGAACGATCACGTTCGGCCGCCGCACAAAGCGCAATGCGAACGCCTGATCGTCGGTTCGCGATGAATTCAACTGTTCACGGCGCCGGCGACATTCCGCGCGGCCAGGCGATGCCAGATTACCCACCTTCGCTGGTCTATCCATGTCGCCGACGAAGCCGGTCAATCTGAATCCGGCGAATTCGAGGCGCATCCCCCCTTGAAATCGACGCCCGCCGCGACTATGGTTCACGTCTTCCTGCCGGTCGTTCGTGGGACGGGGGTTCCAGCAAAAACGAAACAGGGGGTCTACGATGTCTTGCGGTATTCGGAAACGCACCGTTCTCATTCCGGTCGTGACGTGTGTCGCTGGTTTTGCCGGCGGCGCGCGGGCCGACTTCACCAGCTATGACTCGCGCCCCGCGTACGACGCGGACGCGGTCGGCGACGAACTGATCGATTTCTCCTTCACCGGGACGCCACTCGAAGTGACGGGGACCGGCCATCTGCTGCGCCCTGATCCATTCGCCATCCCCGACACCGACATCGAAATCCGCGGAATCAGCGAGGATCTCTATCTTCTCGGCCCCGGTTTTGCCACGGGCGCAACCGTCGGGCTGACGATCAACGGGCCCTACAACACGGCCGACGGCACGACCTATCTCAAATCGGGAATTGAAGCCGAGTTCATCTTCGGTCCGGCCGGCATCAACATGTTCGGAATCGACGTGTTCACCCTGCTGGCCCCGTCGTCCCCGCTGGGCGTCGAGGTTTACGTCGAATCGATCACCGGCGATACGCTGTTCGAGGACCAGTTCGATATGGATACGTTCGTCGGGTTTGTGTCCGACGTGCCCATCGGTTTGATCACGTTCGGACTCGTCGGATCGCTGACCGAAGGCGAGGCCGCCCTCGGTTTTGACAACATGTCCTTCGGTGTGACCGGCGAGCCACTGCCCGCACCGGCCGCCGCGATACTCGGTTTGACGGGTTTCGCCACGCTGGCTGCCGTGCGCCGTCGTCGGCGGAATGGCTGATCCGACTCCACTTGGCTGGCGCCTTCTATCCGGGGAACGGGTGCGTCAAATCTCCGCTTCCGTGAGCGCGTGAAAACGCCCGCGGCGAATCTGCCGCGGGCATTCAAACTAAATCGCACGCATTGCTTCGGTGTGGCTCGGATTGTCGCACTGCCGGGCACGACCACCACGGTCGAGAATCATGGGCAAGATGCCCAGTACGTGCTTGGCGTTTTCCGCGGCGGATCCTCCGCCCCTACCGGGGCGGGAATTACTACGGGACCGAATCCACGGGTTGCGCGATCCTGCGCATCGCTCCACCCGTGGCTACAGCCCGCCGCCCCGCCGGGGCGGAAACGCAGGTACGGCGCGAATCTGCGCCGAACACGTACGATGCCCATGCCACAGTGTCGTTACAGCGACATCGACGTCGCCGCCGCTGCCTCGACGATGGCCCGGACCCTGGCGTTGGCCAATATCAGCTTGGCCGCCTTGTCGCAGCAGGTCTCCTCTTCGCCGACCACGTACGTCATCTTGGCGCCCTTTTCCTTGCACTTGGCGCCGGCCGTTTCCGCGCACCGGATAGTCTCGCCATCGACCTTGTACGCCATGCTCACCGACGCCAGCTTCGCGGTGACGGCCTCGACGGCCTTGTCCGCCGCCTCGCGGGTCTCGAAATCGACGCCGCCCACGCGATACGTGACCGTGGTCTTCGAATCCGACGCCACCTTCCTGGCCGTCATCGGGCACTTCATGCACGAACCGCCCGCGACGAACTGAACGGTCTTCATCTCCTCGGCCTGCGTCTCGATGGCCGACGCCAGCTTCACAACGGCCTCGCCGCGATCGGTGAACGCCTGCTCCCCGACCAGGAATTCGATGGGCTTGGACGTTTCGGCCGTCAACTGTTCGGCGTGCTTGTCGCAGTCCGTCACCTTGTCTCCCACGCGGTATTTCATCACCGGCAACGACGCCAGCACGGCCTGCACCTTTCGGCCGATCGGGCAACCGCTCTCATCGGACGACGACGCCACCGTGACCGACTTGCCGCACGGCTTGTTGCAGCCGGCCTTGTCCGTCGTAGCGACGGTAATCGCCTTGGCACCGCCGCAGCACGGCTTGTTGCCACCCGACGCAACCGTCGTGGCCGATGCACCGGAACACGGCTTCTTGCCGTCCGACGCCGGATCGCTCGCGACGGTCACAGCCTTCGCACCCCCGCAACAGGGCTTCTTCCCGTCGGACGCAACGGTCGTGGCGGCGTTGGCCTCGCCGCCGTGGCACGGTTTCTTGTCGTCGGCCGAAACGGTCGTCGCCATTGCGCCGCCGTGGCATGGTTTCTTTTCATCCGGGGACGCGGTGCTCGACGCAACGACGGCCTTGGCTCCGGCGCAGCACGGCTTGCGGCCACCGGACGCAACCGTCGTGGTCGCCGCGCCGCCGCATGGCTTCTTCTCGCCCGATTCCGACTTGCCGGTTTCCGTCGACACCACCGTGGTCACGGCCTTGGCCCCGCCGCAGCACGGCTTGTCGCACGGTCCCGTGCATGGTCCGCAACCCGGTTTTTTCTCGTTCGACGCGACGGTCGTGGCGGGCTTCGCGCTGGCGCAGCACGGCTTGCCACTGTTGTCCGACGCCGTGGCCACCGCCTTGCCTTCGTTATTCACCTTGCACTTGCCGCATGGCGACGCCGCGCCAACCGACGTGAAAAACAACACCGCCAACAATCCCGATCCCAGTGTGCGAAACATCAGTCATGCTCCCTTATGGAAAACCGATTTGACGAGGCCGAAATCCCGCTCCAAACAACGACCGCCCATTCTAACACCCGGTCACCCGGATTCATTCCAACAATCGGCAACTTCTGTGTAACAATCTGTGCACCGGCCGTTGATCGTCCGTCCACCGCACGCCGGGCTTGATCGAATGCGGCCTGTTTCGCCATTCCGGCTTTATTTTGAATCGGCCGAATACTCCGCCCACGACGACGGCGTTTCCCCCACGCGTACCCGCTCCACGCGTACCTCCGGCCGAATGCGATAGGTGACGCCTTCGGGTGTCTCAAACGCCTCGCCCCGTCGAATGCACGCCGACAGGTGCCCGAACACGCGTTTAGCCAACAGCTCGGTGGTCGGGTCGCCTTCTTCAAATACGATGATCCGCTCCTTGTCGCGATCGATGCGTTCCAGATAGGGGTCGTCCTTGTTCACGCACAGTGCGTGATCGAACGCGTCCAGATAGTCCGCGACGGCCAGCTTGACCCATTTGAAATCGCACACCATGTCGCCGGCGTCCAGCGTCGGGCAGACCAGCACCAATTCGATCCGCCGGCTGTGCCCGTGCGGAAACCGGCACCGCTCGGGATGCTTGCTCAGCATGTGCCCGCTTTCAATCACGAACGACTTGCAAATGCGATACACTTTACACGGTCCCGTTCTCAAGTTCCCCGTACATTGCCGTACAGCATGATGTGCAGGCGCGGGCAGAATCGAAATCCGCGCGACCGGCAGACGTCGGCGATCCAGCCGCCTTTTTCGCCCAACTCCGCCATGGTGACACCCTGCGGCATTAACAGCACGTTTGCCGCCTGCACGCCGCGCAGTCGATCCAACAACGCGTCAATCTCGCGGATATCCTCCGGTGCGTCCACCACGAACTTCAACTGATGTTCGCCGGCGTTGATCCACTGTTGAATCACGTCGACCTGAATGCGCCCCGCTTCGTGCGCCGCGGCCCATCGCCCCCCGTCGCGCTGCCACGGCGTCGAATTCGACAGTTTGGGGCTGACGCTGGCCAGATCGCACGCCGCTTCGGCAAAAATCGTGCCGGCCGTCTCGATGGTGATGTGAAACCCCGCGGCCCGCAATCGCCGCGTCAATTCCACGACGCCGGGCGCGATCATCGGCTCACCGCCGGTCAAGACCGCAAACCGCGTGGGCATGGCCGACACGCGTTCGACGATGGGGTCGATGGACAGATCGTTCCCCTCCGGATCCCACGACGTGTACGGCGTGTCGCACCACACGCAGCGCAGATTGCACCCGCTGGTGCGGATGAACGCCGACGGCACACCCGCCAGCTTCCCTTCGCCCTGAATGGAATTAAAAACCTCCGCAATTCGCATCGCCGCCCATTGTAATCGCCGATCCCCGCAAGCCCATCACCGGCGCCGGCGGCACCGGGGTCGCGGTCGAATGGACCGCCGCCACGATCTTCATTATGTTTCATCCGTGTTGCCCGTGCTGGATTGCCGGTTCCGCGGAGAATCCGATTGTTCCTCCCGCTCGTCATCCTGCTCGTCGTCACGCCGCTGATCGAAATTTCCGTGCTGATCCGCGTCGGCCGGGCGATCGGCACGCCGCAAACCATCCTCATTCTGATCGCCACCGGCCTGCTCGGCGCCTGGCTCGCCCGCCGCCAGGGCTCGTCCGTCTGGTCGCAGATTCAGACCGACCTCGCCCACGGGCGCATGCCCGCGTCGCGCCTGGTCGACGCCATGCTCATCTTCATCGCCGGCATCCTTCTGGTTACGCCCGGACTGTTGACTGACGCCGTCGGGTTCTCGCTTCTTTTCCCGCCTGCACGGCGCTGGATCAAACGCAAGGCCGCCGATTATTTCCGCGCCCGACTTGTCATTCAGCATTCCGACGGCCAACATGACGGCGACTTCATCGACGTGGAGGTCGGCGAATTCGTCGAGGACGCGCGGAGCCGATTGCCATGAACAATCGGACAGTCTAACTTTCTTGAGCAATGCACATGACCTGGAACATCTGGGCCGCGGTCGCCGCCGTCAACGGCATGATCAGCGTGGCCGCCGGTGCCTTCGGCGCCCACGCCCTGCGTCCCAGATTGTCCGCCCGCCACATGGAAATCTTCGAAACCGCCGCCCGATACCATATGTACCACGCCCTCGCATTGCTGGCCGTCGCGTGGCTGATGTCGCGAAACCCATCCGCGTGGCTCGCCGGGGCCGGATGGAGCTTCGGGGTGGGGATCGTCTTTTTTACGGGAAGTCTCTACGCGGTGGCCGTCACCGGTCTCGGTCGAATTGGTTTTTTTACCCCAATTGGCGGGCTGTTGCTAATGATCGGTTGGCTATTGCTCGCGGTTGCCGCTGTGCGATCGCCCGTCTCGTTCGGCAGTTAGACGGAGCGAATCACCGATCGCCCGGTGTTTGACCCCTACACACTTTTTGATTCGATTCGCCCGGTGATATGGTTTTTCGCTTGACATCGCCGATTGGGGGGGGGTGCGCTTCCTCGACGCCGGTGGATGGCCATGTTGTAATGCCCTCCCAAACCGGCGGGCTTTGAACATGGAGGTTTGGCGATGAGCGGACGGAAATCACGACTCGCGTTGGCACTGCTGGCTTTCGGCTTTTCGACATTCGCGGCAAGCCGCGTCAGCTATTCACAAGACGCAGGACTAGCGCCTGCATGTATCGAACTGGAAATCCTCCTTTACTACGGAGCATACGCCCTGCTTGATGGCTGCGAAGGAGGATCAAACACGTGCCAACGGGTATGGGATGTCATTAACGATCTGCAGTGTGGCATCACGTCGTGCTGGAATACGGCAGACGGCGTTTGCTCCGCGACGGATGAACCGTGATGTGACGGTTGGAGAGGGTTTCGCGGGGACGGTGCACTTGTCAACGTGGCAGTGACGCAGAGGCGATGGGGCCTCGCTGTCGCAAGAAGAGATACGTGCAAGAATGCCTAAGCGCAGGGTCGCCATTTATCAGATGTTGGCGTGGTCGGGTTCGTTCGCGTTGAACGCGACGATGGCCGATCCGCCGCGCGCCGAGACTTGCCTGTATCCCGATGACTGCTTTCGTCATGGCCCGGCGGTTACGATCGTCACCGTGGGAACGTGTGAAAGTCGATCGGCGTTTCGCGAGCGATATATACACCACGCCAGCACCGACGAGCGCGTGCAGATGTGGAATGATCGCAAGCGGCTGATGACCGACAGGATTCTTGACGCCTATGATCTCACCGAGTCACAACGCGCGGCGTGCGGTCGGGTTCGAGACAAATACTTTGCGGATCGGCGGCGCCAAATGGGCGAACACTTCGACGAGATTAGCGATTTGCGATCAAAAAAGATCGATCGAATCGGCGAGTACGTTGATGCCGTCCGGCACGCTCGCGCCGGTGCGCCCGAGGCTTGGGCGAAATTGCCGGGGTCCGAAAACGATCCGGTGCTCCAGGACCTTGATCAGCGCCTCCAACGTTTCAAAGAGCTGTACCCCAGCAATTGGGGCGAATTCGCCGACCGGATCGAGGACATATTGCCGCCGGAACAAGCCCGCAGCGGCCGGGAGCGCCTGGCGGAGCAATTTCCATTCACCATTTCGAGCACCCACGGCGCCAGGATGGGGACGGACGAATCCAAGACGGATGACGACACGACCGCGGATTCGCTCGTCGACGATCGAGACTTGGATGCGTGGGGCGCGTATCTTCGGCGGTGGACCGAACGGTATGCGCCGACGCCCGGACAGTTGACCGCGGCGACTTCGATCCTGCAAGAAGTCCGCACGCAAAGCGACCAACTCGGCGGCGCGCTCTTCGACGGGAACGGCCAAGACGGGTCGACGAAAGACGAGGCCGCGGAAGTGACGCAGCGCCGGCGTGAAGTGCGCCAGTTGGAATTGGACGACTTATTTGGACGACTCAGAACGCGACTGGACGCGCTGTTGACGACCGAGCAAAAGCAGATTTCGGCGGCGAACGAACCGAATGGCGGGATTGACAATACTCCCTGAATTTTCGGACGAGTGATTCACCACATCAAGACGTTGGTTTACGCGCGGCTCGGCGCCGCGGCCTTGGGCTTGCGCCCCAGCAGCTTGTTCAGCAGACCCGAGCTCTGCCCCCGCGGATTGACCACGATCGCTTCGGGCGCCAGTTTGCGGGCGATGTCCTGAATGGCCGCCCGCGCCTTGCTGGTCGGCGAGTCCGCTCCGATGGGATGCCCCAAATCGAGTGCGGCCGATACGAATTCGTAATCGTTGGGCACCACGCCGAACACGGGCTTGCGGAAGTGGTTTTCCACGTCTTTCAGCGTCAGACGCTCATACTCGGCGTTGCAGCGGTTCAACAAGACGTGCACCCGTTCGGGATCCGCCCCCATCTGCAAAAGGCACTCATAAATGCGACTGGCGTTGCGGATGAACGGAACCGCCAACTGGGCGACGATCAACGTGGCCTCCGCCCGGCCCACCGCCACCGCGCTCAGGAAACTATAACTCCGCGGCAGATCGGCGATGATATAGCCGAATCGTTCGGCCAACAGCCGAAACATCTGCTCCAGACCCTCCGGCGTGACCTGCCGGGCGTCCTCGATGTTCTGCGGCCGCGCCAGGACAGACACGTTGCAGGGCAGATCGTGCAGTGCCGCTCCCAGCGTGTCGTGGTCCAGTTCCACGTTCTCGCCGCAAATGTCGGCGATCGAGTACTTCGGGGCGCAGTCGAACGCGCAGCACACGTCTCCGTATTCGAGATTCAAATCAATGAGCGCCGTCCGTCGTTCGGTCAGATGGGCCAGTTCCATCGCCAGATTGCACGCGATCGTGGTCGCTCCCGATCCGCCCGACGATCCGATCACGCAGACGCGCTTGCAGGTGTGCGATCCGCGCAGCCGCGAGGGGCGTATCCGCAGAACCGCGTTCCGCAAATCGTCCACGTCCACCGGGGAACAGACGTATTGCGCGCAGCCCGCGCGCATGGCTTTGATGATCCCATTCGCCTCGGTGGCCGTGCTGATCCCGATCACCGGACATTCGTGCGACAGCTTGCCCACGCGGGCCACCACGTCCAGCGACCCGGGGCCGTCGAGATTGACGGCCACCACGTCGACGTCGCTCAACAGCAGCGTCGCCTGCAGCGAATCCCAGCTCTTGAACGTACCGACGATTTCGATCTGATCGATCTTCTCGAACGGCGCCGCGAACGGCCCGCTGTCGGATCCGAACTCGTCGAACAGACATACGCGTATGGCCGAACTCATGTCGTCGCCGCTTCCGCGACCCCCGCCGCGGCGCGCTCCCCGCGCGCAGCGACACGGTCAATGGATGGGTCATCGACTATTTCCCGGTCTGCGTTTCTGTTGGCTGCCACGCGCCCGGATTGGCCGATTCTCGCAAGCCGTGGAACGCCTGCTCTATCGGACCCAACAGGTTATCGGCCGGAAGCATTAACCCTGCCCTTTCCCGCTCAGGGACTGAACGCAGCCGATGCAGGGAGCGCGCCGGGCGTCGCCAAGGGGCATTGGGCGATGGACGCCCATGCACCGGCTCACGACCCGCTCCTGCGCCAATTCGTCCAAGTCAAGCGACGCCGATCGATGCCCGAACCTATGGGGGGATTCTTCCGTGTTCGGAAATCGCCTGGGCGCCGCGATCGGGCACCGGCGTCTTTTTGGCCGGCAACGGTCAGGCATTGAGTTTCCGTGAAACGCCACGTCAAACAACTGATCCTCGTGTGTCTCGCTCAGCTCGCCTGCGTCGCCGTCGGACTGTTCGTCCAGCATCAATTCGCCGTACGCTCTCTCGATCACGCCGCCAAGACCGTGGCCTGGGACGTGCTCGCCTCCCGCGGACACAACGCCGCGGTTGCGGTCGAACAATGGCTGGCGGAAGACCGCGATGCCGAGCCGGCGGAAATGTTTCGGACGCTTCTGGGCGTCGTTCCGCGGCTGATCGGCGGCTGCGTGCTTTTGGTCGATGCCGAGTGGCGGGTGTTGGCTTCTTCCGACTCCGAAACGGTTCCGGTCGGACAGACGGTTCACTGGGTCTCCGCGCCGGATCGTGACACCAGCGACGCCGACGCCGACGCCGGTCGGCTCGCCCTTCGCGACGGTGAACACCTCGCTCTGGCCTTCACCCTCAAACATCACGACGGGCGGCTCGTCGCCACTCGTTCGCTCGCGTCGATTCAGGCGAACATGGCCACTCTGCGAAGGCCGCTGCCGGTCATGAGCGTGATGACCCTGGTGTGGACCGGTGCGCTCCTGACCATCACCCTGTACATGCTGCTCGCCCGGTTCTTCGACAAGATCGAGAGCGAGCGGGCGAAGGCGGAATCCAGCGGTTTGCGGCACATACAATCGCTGGTCCGCACCCGCGACGCGGTCATCTTCGGACTCGCCAAGCTGGCCGACTCCCGCGACCCCGAGACCGGCGACCACCTCGAGCGCATCTCGCGTTACGCGTCGACGCTGGCGTCGGCGCTGCGCCAACATCCGCAATACGCCGATCAGGTCAACGCCGCCTACGTCCGGCTCATCGCCATCAGTTCGTCGCTGCACGACATCGGCAAGGTGGGAATCGCCGACCAGATCCTCCGCAAACCGGGTCGATTGACGCCGGAAGAGCGCAGCGTCATGGAACAGCACGCCATCATCGGCGGCGAATGCCTGCGGGAAATCGAGCAGCGTCTGGGCAGTTCCAATTTCCTGCAGATGGCCCGCGACATCGCCTTCGCCCATCACGAACGCTGGGACGGCGCCGGCTACCCCCACGGGTTGAAGGGCGAGCAGATCCCGCTGTCCGCGCGCATCGTCGCGGTGGTCGACGTCTACGACGCGCTTTGCTCCAAGCGCGTCTATAAACCGTCGCTGCCGCACGAGCGCTGCATGGAGATCATTCGCGAAGGCGCGGGCAATCACTTCGACCCGCAACTCGTCGCGATCTTCGCCGAGAATGAATCCCGTTTCCGCGAAATCGCCATGCAATACGGCGGCGACACGACGCCGGCGGAAGTCGTCCGAACCGAATCCACCGTCTCCGTCGCCGCCGCCGGCCGACCCGAGTCCGTACCGGCGCTGGCCGCGGAGAATCGATAACCCGGGAACATCCGAGTCGCGAACACGATTAACGAGGTAACGCCATGAACAAGATAAAGCTTCGCAAAGACCAGCGCGCATTGGAAATCATGCTCTTGATCGTCGTATTGGGAATGACCTCGCTGCTGCACCAGTTGCAGGGGCACAAAATGGCCATTCTCAACCTGTTCTTCATGCCTGTGGTCTTGAGCGGCTATTTTCTGGGCCGCAGCAGCGCGGGCACGCTGGCCATCTTCTCGGCCGTTGCGGTGTCCATCGTCGTCGCCCTCGACGCGACGGGCTTCGCCACCTATTCCACGCCCGTGGTCATCGCCCTGGCCGTAACCATCTGGGCGGGCGTGCTGGGGTTGACCGCGTTGTTGATCGGCACGCTCTGCGACGAGCGCGCCGCCAAGGTCGAGGAGCTGCACGCCGCGTACGTCGGCGTGGTCGAAGTGCTGGCCAAGTATCTGCAGAGCGCCAATCCGCGCATCAAGGCCCGGTCCATCCGCTGCGCCGAATTGAGCGAGTCCGTCGCCCAAAAACTGCGCATGTCGCAGAAAGAGGTGGACGACGTCCGCGTCGGCGCCCTGCTCTACGACATCGGCAACGTTGAAATCACCACGAGTCTGATTTCCAAGGCGGTCGGGACCATCGAAGAGCAAAGCCGCGAGGGAAACAGGCACACTTTTCAGGGAATGGAATTCGTTCATTCGCTGGAGCCGGTTTTGAGCGGGGCAATTCCGCTGCTCTTGAATCAGGACGACGCGGTTCACGACTGTCTGGCGGACGACGAACGGGCCGGCGTCGCCGAGATTCCGCTGGGCGCCAAGATCATCCGCACGGTCCGCGCCTACGTCGAGCTCACCGAGAAGAAGTCCGCGGAATGGACGCAGCTCAAGCCCGCCGACGGCGTCGCCGCCATGCGCCGCGACCGTTCCAACATCCACGACGAATCCATTCTTAGGGCGCTGGAATCCGTAGTACTGGCCGAGTCCCGCGCCGCCCGCCAACCGGAGCCGGTTCTCGCGTAACGGTCTCATTTCACCCGGCGGAGGCAACGCGGCGAAGTTTCGTAGGGTGGGCACTGCCCACCGATTCCCGTCTGCGCCGTTCGAGGAAGTGGGCAGTGCCCACCCTACAAGCTGCCTAACGGATGAGGGCGGGGTCGAGCCAGTTGAAGCGATCCTGCACGGCGGCGAGCCGGCCGAAGTCGACGATGAGTTCGAGATTGCGGGCGTCACCGACGTCGAGGGTGACCGGGCCGATCAATTCGCCCTGGCGGACGCCGTCGCGCTGATGACGGACCTGGCCGTCGACGAGGATGGAAACGCGGACGTCGGCGAGCGGACCGCTGTCGTCGTCGAGACCGTAGGAAGTGACGAAGCGCCGGTACTCGCCACCGAGGTCGTAGGTGAGCGCGGAGCGGCTGTGGACGCCGAGGCCGCGTTCGAACTGTTGGCCGGCGACGCGGAGCGGTCCGCCGAGGACGTTGCGGTCGCGTTCGACAGGCCAATCGAGGGCGATCATGGGGATTTGTTCGGTGCTGATGGGCGTCACTTCCGCCAGATGGGTCCAGCGTCCGCCCTCGATTTCGGCGCGGACGATCTGACCGGCGTCGATGTTGACGGTGGCGTCGGCGAAGACCCGCGCCGACGCGGCGGCGTCCTTCCAGGAGAGTTCGGCGACGCGGAGGCGGCTGCCGTCCGCGAAATCGAGGCGGGCGGAAAGACCCCCGCGCGACGGCGCCGGCGGCGCGACGATGCGAACGGCCGCGATGCGATCGAGCGGAAGGCGCGACGCCCCGGCGGACGTTTCCAGTACGAGATGGTCGGCGTCGATGGCCAGCACGACGCCGGCGGCGCGGTCACCGTTGGCCAGCAGAACCACGTCACTGCCCGCGACGGGGCCGTTCACCAGTTGCTCGATGCGCTCGCTCCAAGCCGTGCCCCGCCCGATGGCGGTGACGTACGCGCTGATCCGTTCCATGGGCACGATCACGCGGCCCAGGGACGTGGTTTCGATGGTGACCATGTCCTCCGCAAAATCAACGGGCCGCCCGATCAGGCGGTCGCCGGCGGACAGAATAAACAGGGGGACGTTGGTTCGGTCGTCGTCAGGCACGGCGTCGGTGGTGATGCGCACGACGTCGGCGGACGGGATGCGCAGGGTTTCCTCGGTGGCGTGGTTCTCGAGGGTCAAGCCGCGGTCCAGCGAGAACGACACCAGCCGACCGGAGATGGCCTCGGCGTCGATGGTGCGAACCAGGACGGCGAGACCGCCGGCGGGTGCGGATCGAACCGGCGTGGCCAGCAGGGTGACGACGGCGAGCAACCCGAGGCGCACGTGAAATTGAATCGTCGTGAATCTGTTCATTTCTGAAAGATCGGCAACAGGCGGGTGGGGATCTGAAGGATGATGAGCGCCATGGCCGTTCCGTATTCCTTTCCCGCCTGTCCCTCCCAGCCGCCGTCCTCGTCCTGCTTGGCGAGGAGTTCGTCGCGGATGGCGGGCCACCACGAGGTCCAATAATCGTCGCCGGCGAGGAACATGGCCTGGGCGGCGTAGTAGTGGCCGTAGAAGTAGTGGCCGACGCTGTGCTCGTCGGGGGGCACAAACGCCTTGCAGTATTGTAGGCCTCGTTCGACGGCGTCTCCACGGTAGATTCCGGCGTATTGGAGGGCGGCGACGGCGGCGGCGGAGCGGGCGAAGGCGGAGGTGCCGGATTCGCCCATGTAGCGGAATCCGCCGTCGGGGTTCTGCATGCGCAGGACGTACTCGACGCCGCGGTCGACGACGGATTTGTCGATGAAGATGCCGGTGTTGCGGGCGGCGCGGAGTGCCATGATCTGGCATACTGTGACGGAGATGTCGGCGTCGTTACGCACGGGCTGGTAACGCCAGCCGCCCTCCTCGTTCTGGGTGTTGACGATCAGGCGGACGGATTTGCGGAGCGTTTCGCGGAGGTCGTCGCGTTCGGCCATGCCGTAGACCTCGGCCAGGAAGAGGACGGCGAAGCCGTGTCCGTACATCGGTCCGTGGGAGGTTTCGGCGGCCAGAAGCCCGCTTTCGGAGCCGTGGGCAATGATGAAATCGAGGCAGCCGTTGATGGAGCGACCGTAGCGGCCGCGACCGGGGGTGTCGCCGTGACTGAGGAAGGCAAGACCGGCGAGGCCGGTGATGCCGACGTGTTTGCCGTAGTGGGATTGGCCGCCAAACGAGCCGTCGCGTTCCTGGTTGTCGGCCAGCCATTTCAGCCCGCGTTCGATGGCGGCGAGGGATTCGACGTTCTGTTCGTTGGGCGTCGCAGTCGAATCCGCGGCAGGCGGGGGGGCGGCGTCGGGGGACTGGGCGAACGTCGTCGTGGCGATGAAAAACAGCGCAAAGAAGGCGACGTGCAGCACGGTCATGGTCGATCCTCGTCGGCGAGGGAGCGGTAGTAGCGTTCGATCCACTCGCGGAATTTTTCGAGCGAGGGTTCGCGGGCGCCCTGGATGACTTCGTCGCGCTCGCGGGGGGGCAGATGACCCCATCCGCGGGACATCGCCGCGGCCGGTGGCGGCTGGGAGTCGTCGGGATCGGTCGTGCCGCGGGCGGTCGAGCCGTCGGGCGGTTTCGCGCCGCCGGCGGGTTGGCCCGTTTGGTCGCCGGTCGATCCGGGGTTGCGGCGGCGGGGGTCGAACGAATCGGCGTTGCCGCCGGAGCGCATTCCGCCACGGCGCGCGGCGGCGGCGATGGCGGCGTTCAGTTCGTCGATGATCCGTTGTTGCCGCGACTGGGTTTCGGCGCCGGCGTCGAATGACTGTTTCAAATCGTTTTCGACACGTTTCATTTCGTCGATGATGCGGGTTATCGGGTCGCCGTCGTCGTCGTCACCGCGAAGGAGGCGTTTGGACAGGTCGTCGGTGCGGCGTTCGTCCGTGGGCGGAACGGGCGGGGGGACGGTTCCGTCGGGCGGTTGGGCCGACGCGGTGGTGGCGAGCGCCAGGGCGAAGACTCGTGCCACGCCGCGGAAGAATCTTCCGCGG
>JABFSN010000096.1 GCA_013140575.1 Phycisphaerales bacterium
CATGAACTCCGCGCCCCGCTTCGCCAGGTCCAGCGCCGTCTTGTCGCCCGTCATCCGCCCGTAATACGAAAACGCCTGCGTCGGATACACCAAATCCGCGAAACAGCACACGTGCGCTCGCGTCCGGCTTGGCGACGCATCCGACGGCACATGTTGAAACGCCCCCGACGACTCGTGGAACAACGCCGCCAATCGCCCGGCCACGCGCTTCGCCAATCCCGCATCCCCCGCCGGCCAACCCGACGCCTCGCCGCTGCACGACAACGCCGTCAGCGCCCACGCAATCTCCACCGTGTCATGCGCCCCGCGCACCGGGTCCAGCACGCGCAGCCGATCCAGCGCCGCCTGCGCATTCGAATGCCGCCACAACCGCGCCGCCCACAACGTCAGCGCCACGTCCCCAAGGTTCGTGACCGACCCGACATCGTCCAGAATCCGCCCGCAAATCTCGCGCGGCGAATCGCCGCCGCACGCTCGGATCGTGTCAGACTCCAGTTCCGTTGCCAACCCAATTAGTACAATGGCAGTATAGCGACGGCTGACCCCTTCCGGTTGGTCACCATTCGACCCGCGGCGAATGCAATGAACAAACAAGCGCTTGTTAGGCAGGTACATCCGCGCCAACAGCCGGACTGACATTTCACGCATTAACGCGATCGCATCACGAACTTCTGCGTTCGCGCCACG
This sequence comes from Phycisphaerales bacterium, assembly GCA_013140575.1. Taxonomy (GTDB): domain Bacteria; phylum Planctomycetota; class Phycisphaerae; order UBA1845; family UBA1845; genus JABFSN01. The sequence goes on from JABFSN010000096.1 coordinate 688, forward strand.
CGTTTGCGGCTCCGCCACCATAATAGCCACTACGGTGCCGCGGCCGCCTGGCCGGTCAGCGTTTGCAGCGCGCTGTTGCGGGTCAGGAACCCCAGCGGATCGAAACTGTCCTGCAGTCCACCGGATCCGCCGGATTGGCCGGCGCGCGAATTCGCCCGCGCGTTGTTGTTCAGGTAGTCGATTCCCGACACGTTGTAATTCACACTGACCCCCGCGCGAAAAAATATGTTCTTGTTAATGAAATCCTGAACCCGGGTCTCGACTGTATCCGGAACCCAGAACACGTCGCCCTCGGCCAGCGTGATGTTGTCATCCACTCCCGCGGCGATCCGATCGAGATTCAGTCGGACGTGAACATCCTTGCCGTCCGGCGTCCGCCGAATCAACGATCCCTCGCGCGGCGTGATGTCCGTACGCAGGCCGCCGGCCGACGCCAGCACCTGCAGAACCGACAGATTGATGCCCGTCGCGAACGACTGCGGACCCGGACGGTTCACCAGCCCTCCGACGAAAACCATGTTCGGCATGGCCGTCGCCACCTCGACCATATCCCCGTGCTCCAGCGGCGGCTGCGAAAGCGCCGACGCCAATTGCATCGGGTCGGTCAGGTCAAACGTCTTCTTCTCGCTCGGCCGACGTATCCTCGTCAGCGTCACCGCACCCGACGCCCCGTTCGAAATCCCGCCGGCGCCCAACACGGCGTACAGCAGATTGCGCTCCGTCCGCCGCAACGGCACCAGCCCCGGGGCCGTCACCGCGCCGTTCACCACCACGTTGGTCGGGTCGAATTCGGAAAAAACGATATTGACGCCCAATTGCCGCACGACCGCGGGCACGAACGCCGATTGAATCGCGTCCTCGGCCGCGATCGCGTCCTTCCCGCCGATCTCCACCTCGCCGACCAGCGGCAGGTCAATCCGTCCCGCGTGATCGACGCGCACCTTGTAAACGGCCGTCGCCGTCGGTTCATTCAACCCCGTCAGCGCCACGTCCACGACATCGCCCGGACCGACGCGATAGCTCGTCAGGTAGTCGTCAATGGGATACGTCGGCGCCGGTTCGCCCTCAGCGGTCGCCTCGGCCGTTGCGGCGTCCTTCTGCATCTGCTGGAATTGCTTCAGCTCGATCCGCGGGTCCGGAAAACAGCCCGTCATTCCCAGCGATACCAACCCGCAGCCGGTCACGGCAGTCCAAAACCGTCTTGATGGTTGGTGGGAAACCCGATTCAGACTCGCCGCACGTCCGCAGCAGCCGTTCAGCTGGACGCGCCCGCACCGCCTCCGGCCGGCTTGGGACCGATCCGCGGTTCGTCCATCACCGCGTGATCGTCCTTCACCATCCAGCTCGCCTTGACGCTCCACATGCCCCCCAGCGTCAGCACGGTGGCGATCAGAATCTTCATGTCCAACAGCAGGGACAGATGACGGACGTACATTATGTCGTATGCGATCCATTGGTGGAAATCTCCCTCTGACCGCTGATCTCGGCAAATCTGCCACAGACCTGTAATTCCGGGACGGACCGATAATCGTGCCCGCCGCCACGGAACGCAAATCTGATTTTCGCGGAAGGGAGACGGCCTGGGACCCACCAGGCTCATCTGGCCGATCAGAATATTGAAAAGCTGCGGCAATTCATCCAGATTCGTTGCCCGCAGCCACGCTCCCACCCGCGTCACGCGCGGGTCATTATGCAGCTTGAATTGCGGTCCGTCGACAGCGTTGGTGGAATATAGCTCACGCTGTTTCAAATGGGCATCGGCCACCATGGTCCGAAATTTCCAACAGCGGAACACTTTTCCCCCCTTGCCTTCGCGCATGTGCCCGAAAAATGCGGAACCTGGGGAATCCAGGCGAACCAACACCGCCAGGACGGCCAACAGCGGCGACAACACCACCAGCGACACGAATGCGGCAACTACATCCAACGCGAGTTTCAACGCCGGATATCGCGAGCGCCGCACATCGGTGTCACGCATGACCGACGCATCCGCTCCCAGACGCACGTCCTGGCCATCGTAGGACGGATAGGACGCGGACCCCGCGGCCGGCGACGACCACCGCGCCGAACCGGTCACCAGTACCCGCTGGCGCACGACGCCGCCGGCGGGAACGGTCACGTTCGCGGTCAACACGCCGTGGGCCACCAAACCACCCGATTCAACTGTCGAATCGCGACCCACCACCGCCGGACCCACGATCGTGGCACCCCCGCGGACCCGCGCCCCCGAATGCACCACCACCGGACCGATCAAACGCGCGTCATGATCCACATGGGCATCCACGGCGAGCAACGATTCGCCGCGGCGCACGAATCCCGGCGACGCCTCGGCCGACGTCGCCCGCACGGCCAATTGCTCGTTCAACGTCAAATAGCCGTGTTCGTCGGACAAATCGACGATGGCCGACGCAATGGGCACGTCGCGGCTCAGCACGCCCCACGCGGCCAGCGCCGCCCGCAGGTCGGCCAGCGAATCGAACCGCGAACCCGACAACGACGCGAACGGCACCACGGAATACGCGATGGCGTCAATCCGCGAATTGGTGACCTGATCGTAGTAGCGGCTGATCCGCCGGATCATCCCCTGGTCGTCACAATGCACGAATTCCCGTGCCTGATCGACCTGCGTCCCCACCGCCACCGCGTGCGCCGCCCACCGCGCGTCCGATTTGTGCCGCATCACGGTGGGAATATCAAACCCATCGATGGGCCAATAGTGGGGATCCACGACCATCAGCACATCCGACGGTTCGTGCCCCTGAATGAATGCGCCCACCTGCTCCGGATGGAGCACGCGCGTTCCGGGCGGCCCGCCGCGCAGCACGGTGTCCTCGTAATCCGCGCTCGGCGAAAACAACGGCAGGACATGGACTTCCCGCGGGTGAATCTCCTGCGTCATGGACGCGATGTGGTTCAAAATCGTGGTGTCACCGGCCGGCAGCGACAACAACGACACACCTTCCGGGGCCTGTTGCAGGTACCCCGGCCGGCGATCCAACACCAGCAAGACAGCATCCACGTGTTTGGTTTCGTTACCTCAGCGCGACGGGGGGCGCGCCGAATGGGTCATCCGTAGTAGCGGTTGTAGGCGCCCTTCTGGGGCAGCGTTTCCTCAGCGCCGACCAGCACCGCCCCCACCGTGTGACCGCCCGCGGCGCTCACCAGCGAAACCGCCTCGGCAGCCTCCGAACGCCGGCAGTGCGACGCCCGGACCGTCAATATGGTCCCGTCCACCTTGCCCGACAGAATGCGGGCGTCGGCCACGGGCAATACCGGCGGCGCGTCGAACACGATGAAATCATAACGGCTCTTCCACGCCGACAGGCAACGATTGAACGCTCCGTCGGCCATCAGTTCCGGATCGCGATCGGATGCGTCGTGACCCGCGGGCAGCAGATCGACGCCGTCGTCGGTCGTGGTCATCATCGATTGGACATCGCCGTTCCCCCCCGCCAACAGGTCGGTCAGACCCTCGCGTGTCTCGACCCCCAATCGTCGCGACAACCCCGGATGCCGAATATCCGCATCCACCAGCAACACTTTTCGTCCCAGGTCGGACAGGCTCTTCGCCAGCAGCAGCGACACGCTGGTCTTGCCCGCCTCCGGACCCGCGCTGGTCACCACGATCGAGCACCCCTTGCCGTTCGGCACCCGGTCCAGCAGCGCCGTGCGTATCATGCGCATGCACTCGTTCATATGCCCGCTCGGCTTCTCGTTCAGCGCCGCCGCATCCCGCAGACGCGGCAACTGTCCCAGCAGCGGAATGCGCAACGCCGAACGCACGTCACGGGATTCCCGCACGCTCGGGTCCAGCGCGACACGCAGCAGCGCCGTTCCCACGCCCAGCACCACCGCCCCGCACAACGACATCAACGTCAGCAGAATGCGCCGATCGCGGTACGGCTCGGCCGGCAGCACCGCGTGCGCTGAAACCGTCACCCGCCCGATCTGCTTCGCGGCCGTCCCCTCCAGCCGCAACACGTTCAGCCGCGCCGTGACCTCGTTCAGGTCCGTCTGCAGCTTCGTAATCTCCAGATTCAACTGCTCGACCGTCTGCGCCTTCTGGTTCACGTCATCGACCTGGGTTTTCTGCCCCTCCATCGCCGTGCCCAGTTGACCCCTCCGGAAATCGGCCTCCGCGATCGCCCGGGTCAATGACGGCTTGTCGTACACCCGAATCTCCGACGACGCCTCCGAATTCACCGGTATCGGCGCGAACCGCGGATCGTCCAGCTCGGCCTCGCGTTTCGCCAGCATCTTCTCGGCGTGGGCGACGTCCGCCTGCCATTTCTTCATCGTCGGGTGCCCGTCGCCGAAATGCTCCTTCGCCACCTCCGCCCCGTGCCGCGATTCCTCCGCCGCGTTGTACCGATCGCGCCAGATCGAATCGTCTTCGTACCGGCTGCGGGCCGCGGCCTCTTCCGCCGATCCCTCGGTCCCATCCGCCGACGGCGCGACCGGGTTCTCCAGCCGGTCCAGCCGCCATTGGTTCAATTCGCGCTCGATGTCCAGATTGGCCAGCTCCTGTCGCAGCTCCAGCAAGCGCTGTGCCTCGCGCGACCGGATTTCGTCCGGCTTGGACGTCCCCAGCTTCTTCTCCAGCACCTGCCGGGTCCGGATCTTCCCGTCGATCTCCGTCTTCAACTCGCTCTGCTCCGCGGTCAGCATGTCCAGCTTCAGTTGGTCCACCTTCTCCTCGGACGTGTCCGTATGATAGACGTACCGCTGCACGACCTTGTCCACGATCAGCTTGGCGTCCGCCGGCTCGTCCGTGTCGATGGCCACGTTGATCAACTCCGTGCCCCGTTGGTTGGAAACCGACAAATCCAGCCGCAAGCGCTGCAACGGCGGCAGCGGTTGCTTCAGCAACCCCGGACGCGGATTGCGATACCAGTCCGTTTTCTGAACTTCCGGATCGTCCAGCACCGGCTCCAGCACCGATGGGCTCCGCACGATCTGTATCTGCGTGCTCAGAAACGACGTGTACAGCGGCAGCAGTCCGTTATCTTCCGTCTTGTACAGCAGACGCGGAACCACCGGCGCGACCCGCACCATCGCCGTCGCCCGATACTTGGGAATGGTCATCAGCCACACGCCCGGAATGGCCGTGCCCGCCACCAGAATGAACAACCCGATGATCGTCCACTTGCGCCGCAGAATCGCCGACAGCGAAAAATGCGACGCGAGGTCCATGCCGCCGTCGCCCGGAATCAGCGCCTCTTCGCTGTGCGCCGCCAGCGGCGAAAATTCCGAGCGCCCGGGCCGCGTGATGGCTCCGGTGACGGGCTCGCCGGATGTATTCGAGATGATTCCCTCGTCGCGTTGCATCGTGCCTGCCCCCTTCCGCCGCGCTGTCCGCATGGCCGGTCAAACCGGCCCGCCCCCGTG
>JABFSN010000247.1 GCA_013140575.1 Phycisphaerales bacterium
ACTTGGCCGACGAACTCATCGCGTCCCTGGTCGAAATGCGGTCCAGCGAACCTCTACTCCGATCGTTCATTCATACAACCAAACTCAAACTGTAGACCGTTCTATTATGAAGGCGAAGATCAATAAGTGCTTACAGCCTATCCCAGAAACCCCCTCACCCTGCCTCTCCCCCGGGTACGGGGGAGAGGGGAAAGAGGGGACGGTTTTGGGATAGGCAGTTATCTGAGAAGGCTTGGGCGAGTGGCGGAACGGCAGACGCTGGGGACTTAAAATCCCCTGGGAGTAACTTCCCGTGCGGGTTCGATTCCCGCCTCGCCCATCTTTGCAACCGTGCGCATCGCGGCGCACCGACGCGCATAATGTCTTTTGTTTTCCGGCGGTTACGTCGCCTCGCCGCCTCCCGACTTCGGCGTCCGACTTGCAACTCGTTGAATCGTGCGGCCCTTTCAACGAATGCCGTTCCGGCAAGGAAAACGCCAAGCTGGACGCCAAGCTTTTCGGGGCAATGTCACACGTTCCCGTCGCCCGATGTCGTTCCCGGTTCGGTCTATTCGTCAGGTCCGGCAAGGCCGACAATGCGTCGGCTTGTTCCCCGATGACCGTGTGCGAGTAGCGGTCCATCGTCAGTGTGATGGTCGAATGGCGTGCGAGCGCCTGCGCCAATTTGGGATGCACGCCACCCCGCGCCAAGTTCGTGATAAACGTGTGCCGCAACGCGTGGAAATCCACGACCCGGCCGGCGTTGTCGATGTGCCGCAGGAAATCCGACTGTCGCCGCGTCCGGCGCTCCGTCCGGTCCGGCGCTTCACGAATCCACCGTGCGCGCGCCGCTCGCAGGTCCGCCCGAATCATTTCAGCCGTTCGTTCGGGCATGGTCGGGAACGCCGCGGCCTCCCGGCCCACCTTCCCCGCGTTGTCGCGCCAGCGGGTCAGCATTTGCGCCGTATCGCGTTTCAACGGCAGCACGTCATCGCGCCGGTGCTTCGAGTAGGCGGCCCGGACCGTCACGCTGGGGGGTTCAGCGTGCAGGTCAAACGAACCCCACGTCAACGACCGCAACTCCCCCGCCCGAAATCCTGTCTCGACAGCCAATCGGTACAGCATCGCTCGATTGGCACCGGTTTCGCCGAAGCGTGCCGGGCCGATTTCGGTTGTCGAAACCAACAACCGCAATTCGTCACCGGTCAACGCCCGGCGGTCAGTCCGTCGATCAATGCGAGCGTTGTCCCCCTGCAAGTAGGCCGTCGGGCTGTCGGGCGCGCGCCCGTCGCGGACCATCCATCGGCAGAACGCCTTCACCGCTTGCAGGTAGTAGTTGCAGGTTTGCACGCCGCGGTCGTCGTTGCGTAACGCTCGAATCGCCTCCTGAACTCTGGACGCGGACAGTTCTTGCCAAAACGTCGCGCCGCAGCTTTCGAGGATGCGCTGCGTCCGAGTGGCCGACTTGCGGGCATGGACCGTGCTGTCACCCTTGGCCAGAAGCGCCGCTTCCCATTCCGCGACGTGTTCGGTCAGCGGTCGCTTGCGATGGTCGGCGAACCGGTCCACCAGTCCGGCCTTGCACCGTTCCGCGTTCCGCTCCAACTCGGCCGCAAGCTGTTGGGTCGCGGCCTTGTCGGTGTACCCGGCCTTGCGGCGGACGATCCCGTCGGCGTCGCGGTACTCGACGTACCATTTCCGCGCCGTCCGCGTCACCCGTTCGCCGTCCCGGCCCCCGGTCGTGTATTTCGCTCGAAACACCCTTGCCACGATGCACCTACGCTTTCGCTCGGGCATTCCGCCCGCGTTTGAATTCCACGGTCAACCCCAGCGCCCCGGCCAGCCGCAACATCGTTTCGATGGTCATCCCGTCCCGCTCTCGATGGGCGATCCGGTAGACGGCGGCGTACCCCAATCCGGCCGCCTTGGCGATGCTCAACAGGCTCCGCCCCGACGCATCGATTTCCGCCTGCAACCGTTCCGCGATTTCCGATGTCGTTTTCATGGGTATATGATATCCTATAATGGATATTCTGTCAAGTCGTTTCGCCTCAATTTATCGTCGCCGCGCCCAGTCGCACGCAGAACCGCCGACTCTGCGTGCCTTCAATTCAGAACATCCCTGCAAAACATTGTCACGACCGTCACCAACGTCACCGACGCCGTTCTCGGTGGCTTGCGCCGCGTTTGGCCGCGACGGTTCGGCATCGGCGTCCGTTGGGGCATCGTCACCAACCGTCACGCCGTCGTCGCCGATTTCCCGGGTTTCTTGCCCCGCCGTGGCGGAACTGTGACGGTGTGAGCGTTGTGACGGTGTATTGCGGGCGTTTTCTATCGTGATCGGTGTTCCACGCCGCGTGTGCTCTCCGAAAGATACATGTATGCCCATCGCCCGGAGATTTGGTGCGATCCGGCGGAGCAGTCCCGAAAGCCCCCGCGGGGACTTCGGCCACTCCCGGCGTTTCCGTGTCGCCTCATCCGAGTGGTGGGCCTCGAGCTTGGTCAGGAGTTCGCGCGATGTGCCCGTCCAACCTGATCCTCCGAGCGCATGAGCAAGCCCCAGGATCGCCGGACCAATCGGGGAGGCCTCGACGGTCGCAGCGGTCGCACTTTCACGGTTGCCTGTGTACGCGGCCACAAAACTCCCCTCGGAGAGTCCCAGCGCAGGTTCCGCGGCGATCGACCATGCCGCGTAGTCCGCCATGCGGGGTAACGCACCGACGTTGACCTCGGGCAGCCTGCGCATGGCCGTGCTGACGGCGTTGAGGAATGCTCCGAGAATCGCAGGCCGCGCGGCCTCGAAATCGCTCCATAATTCGTCCTCGCGCATGCGTTTGTCGTCGTCGATCGGCGAGAGCGTAAGCGTCACCGAACGGTCCGCCAAGTCGCCACGTGTCACGATATCTTCAATTCCGTTGATGACCACGGGGCGCATCACATCGAAAAGGCGCTCATCGTCATCGGAATACAACTCGCGCGTTGCAAACCCACCTCCGGTTGCGAGTGTGCACAGAGTATCGCTCAGCGCGGGCGAGATACCGGAAAGGTTATCGAAGCAAACCACCCAACTGTTGCTGGCCGCGATCATCAGATCACGATCGTCGCGCGGGGGACGACGAAGCGGTGCCGAATTCGGATCGACGAGGCTCCGAGCGATACGGCACAGACAGCTCTTGGCGGACCCCTGCTCGCCGTTGACAACCAAGGGGGGATACGGCCCCCGTGGCCGATACGTTGCGACAATCCACGTTACGAGGAGCGCGCGATGATCTTCGTTTGTGACGTTCACAAACCGGAACAGGTCATTCACGCTCCCGCCCTCGACAGGCACTGGCAGCGGCAACATGCCCCTTCTGCGCACAAATCGCACCGGAAGCGACCGGCTTTGCACGACGGCCCAGCCCGAGCGATCGATGCGCACCGCACGCCAATCGGCATCGGCGAGATCGAGCCAGATCGCGCCATCGAATTCCGCCAGGCGGATATGAGCCGCGTGTTCGTTCCCCTCGAACAACGCCTTACCCTCGATCGCCAGGATGGCATCCTGCATTGCCTGCGAATTGGCCACCTTGCCGTACCGCGTGTAGAATTCACGAGCCAACCAACGGCGGAAACCCTTTCTTCGCACAACATGGTGCTCGATGTGCTCGCCCACTTTGATGGTCGCGTAGGAATCACCATCTTCGCCGGGCGTGTGCCACAATTCGGACTGCGCCGAGATTTCCACCAGCAGGTCGGCCTGCCATGGCGGTCGCTCGCCATCGCCAGCGCCTTTCGAAGACTTCAAGTTGCCAGTTTTCTTGCCCCGCTGTGTCTTGCCTTCCGCCGCCCTAAGACGCGTGGCGATTTCATCGTCGGTCCAATGCCGGGGGAAGGGCGCAACCGATCCAGCCGCGCGCATGGCCTGAATCGCTTCGTCATCGGTAAGGTCATGTTCGACGGCACGACACGCGTAGACAAACAGGCGTTTGCTCCCGTCGCTCTCGTCTGCCCGAACGCGACACCTGAGCATCGCCGCCGCAGCCTGACGAACATGGTCAGCCTTGGGCGTTTTCTCGGTTCGGGAGTTCTTGTCATCCGCGGGGGTGCAAACCGGTGCTGGTGCTGTGTCCGACGCGGCGCACAAGGCAACGAGCCACGGAGGTGCGGGCGCGATTTCAATCTCAGTCGGGCCGTGCCCCTTCGCCCAGCCGTAGCGCCGTCCACTAACGTGTAGGCTCGGCGGCGCAACGAACAGCTTGCCGTCGGCCAGGATGTTCACCCCTTTGAGTTTGGGCGGATCGCAGGACTTGCCACCTTCCGCCCGAGAGAGAACATGCAACCCGCCGCCGCCCGTCTCCGAACGAACGGTTGCCGGCAACGGTCCGTAGGTGGATTCGATGTCCGCGAGGTTCCCCCCGTTGCGCGGATCGACATCGAGGACGATCAGCTTCGAGCCGCGCCCGCACGCGATGCCGACGTTTGCATTCGGCCAGCGTTTCCACCAGGTGCGGATTTGGTCGGGGTCGCTGCTGGCGTCGTTGACGCCGTGCCGCGTGCGGGGGTGCTTGCCCGGCGAAGGGCAGGCTTTTCCACGACGACAGCTACAGACGCCGTTGATCGTTGTATGCAGCGGTACAACGGCCCACCCCAGCGAAACATAAGACAGCGCCGCCGCGCCAACGCCGATTGGACATTTCCCCGGCGGGGATTTAGCATTCCTCGAAGCTGACCTGTTGTTGTCCGCGGCGTGCTTCCCGGCCCCGCAGGCGGACTTTTCTGCCTTCACTTGTCCGCCCCTTTCACGGTGCCGTTTGCCCGGTGAATGGCCTCGAGTTGTTCCCTGTTGGGAAACCCGCGACGCGCCCATTCCCGCAACTCGTCAGCCGCAAAAAGGACCATACCGTTCAAGCGATAGGTCCTCGGGGTTCGGCCGCTCGAAATCAGCTTGTGCATCGTCCGCGTACTACAGCCAATCAGCTTCGCGGCCTCGGCGATTCGGACGCCCAACCGTTCGACGAGCGGTCCGGCATTCTGCGATTCCACCATTGTCGGTGTTCCTTGCGGCGCGCGGCCCAATTGCCACGTGCGGCTACAAAACACCATCCGGGTGGGCGCGGATGATGCGCGGATGACGGAATCCGCGTGAAAACCGCGTTTTCGGAATCGCTTTGGGGGTCAAAAATCCGCGCGGATTTTTTGAAAAATCCGAAACCATCCGCGCGGATGACAAACCGGGAGGGTCAAATCTGCTTTGGATGCACGATGGACGAACCGTGTTCGCGGGACACGCGCGGCCCGGCGTGTTCGGCCAGTGCTCGACGGGCTTCCCGAAGATAGCGACTCCAGCTATCGAACGGCGCCGGCTTGCCGCCATCGGCGTCGCCGTGCATTTGCAACCAGTCGTACGCTGCCTTGTCCCCCTTCTGTCCAGGCTCAATGGGGTTTTGGGCGGTGTCTTGTGCGTACTCGCGTTGACGATACGCCTTTTTTTGTGCGGGCGAAAGCGCTTCGAGGAGCTCCTGGCGCCCGTCATCGGCGTCAACCGAATTCCGTTCGCCAGATGATTTTCGCGGTTCTTCATTGCCGTCGCTGTTTGTCCGCTCGGAACCGGGGCTTTTCGGCTTCGATGCTTCGACCTGCGGCTCTGTCGTCGGAGGGGGGCGCGGCTTGAAATGCCCTAGCCCGCATTTCTCACCAAATTGTTGGATTGACGTTTTTTGGCGGCGGTCTGGCGTTGGAATTGAATGCGGGCGTCGAAGCGGGGGCACAAGGGGTGCGAGGAGGCTTCGGCGCCGGGTGTTGAAGGTGGTTTTGGGGGCGGTCAACCGCGATTGAGGCGGACCCCGACCGCGGCGCGATTGGGTCTTGTACACAAGGGGGTATTCGGTGGGCCGGGCGCGCGTCAACAGCGTAGCTGAATCGGGCGTATACCGACAAGGTGGTCATGGACCTGCTGGAAGATGCGGCGGTAGGGACAGCTCTCGGCCAGGGACACCCACACCTTGCGGAACGTGACCCGCACCTGCGCGCCGATCTTGAGCAGCTTCAGTCGAATCGTGTCGCAACGAGCCCTGGCCATCGACGTGTTTTTCAGGCCCAGACGAC
>JABFSN010000068.1 GCA_013140575.1 Phycisphaerales bacterium
GGAGGATCTGTTGAACACGGTGTTCGAGTGGCTCGAACACCGCAGACCATTTGAAGTCGAACGCCATGCGTATCTGCGTTCCAAGGCGGCATAGACCAGTTTCCCTATTGTGGGGAGTTATTTAGTGTCGTCGGAATGGCTCCGTACAATCGTTGGGCAGCGACGGAGGAGGTTTGATGCCCTGCCCGATTTGCAACAGCGACAACATTGAAAGGAGTCGGATCAGTTCGGAGATTTCACTCCCGCCAAACCCAAACGTAGGATTATGGACGAATAAGCCTGGGCCTCTCGTCGCCATTCGTTTTTCGTGCAAGCGATGCGGCGAATTCGTCGTCACGAACTGGGACATCTGGACGTTTCTCGAGACCGATGCCATGCGAAGCGAGGCCCGCGCCCCACACATATCCGCGCTACTCCGCGAGCAGTCCACCCACCGCCTGCCGCCGTTTTGGGTGCAATTCGTCAAGGGCTCGTACGGCCCGCTGAAGGCCGGGGGCGTCGTCCCCATCCACGTCGACGAACTTCTGGCTGGTTGGCCGCAAAGCGTCCCGGAACGCATCGATCGAGCGCTGCGGAATCTTGGGTACAAGAGCGGCAAGGGAGGCATTCCAACACCCGTGGAACCCGGAGACTTTGCATTGGTGTTTGCCGAAGACGATGCCGAGGCGCGCTATCACGTGCGCTGTCTTCGAGACCTCCAATACCTGAATCCGAAGTCGACACACGTGATCGACATGAACGATGTCGTGCTGACGGCTCAGGGATGGCAGAAGTTTGAGGAATTGACGCGCGGTCTCAGTAAGCCCGAAAACGACGCGTTTGTGGCCATGTGGTTTGGTGTGGAGAAAAAGAAGCGAAAGGGCGACTGGACGGAAGCAGAAATGAAGGCGGTGTACGACGAGGGCATCGAGCGTGGCGTACTCGGAGCGGGCTACCGTTGCAGTCGCGTGAACTTGAAACCGTTCAACGATTTCATTATGGACAAGGTACTCGGTGACACTCGCATGGCACCGTTCGTGGTGGCCGATTTCACCGGCAACCGCAACGGGGTCTACTTCGAGGCCGGTTTCGCCCGCGGATTCGGCATCCCGGTGATACACACCTGTCACACGGATCATTTCGAGAAGGCCCATTTCGACATCAAGCAACTCAACTGCATCCAATGGAAGAACGCGGCCGAGTTGCGCGAAAAGGTAACCGCCCGCATCCTCGGCACGCTCGACCGAGGGCCGCACGCTCTAGAAACTGGAAACTAGAGACTGGAAACAAGAAAGACAGAGCGCCGGCCGATATGGGCGCCCCGCGGCGCGATCCGGAGTCGGGTCGCTTCCTGACAGGCGCGGCTCGGAAAGAGGTGGGCGTGCGTCTCGACCGATCAACACTTGCGGTGGGGATGCGCATGGGAAGGGCGCGTGGTGCGTGACCGTGGGCAAGCTGCGACAGGCGAACCCCGTCGAGCGGATCGCGGTCCGCAACGAATCCGGCGACCAGCGAAAGAAACGCCGGGCATTGACGGTCGATGAGGCCTATCGGCTGCTGGACGCATCGGGACCGCGGCGGTTGTTCTACACCATTCAGCTATGGACCGGGCTGCGGGTGAACGAGACCCGTACGCTCGAATGGCGGGACGTGGTGCTGGACGGGCCGAGACCGGTGTTGCGGCTGCGGGCCGCGGCGACCAAGGCCAAGCGGGCCGATGAACTGCCGTTGCACCCCGACCTTGCGGCCGAGTTGCGGGCGATTCGGCCGGTCGATGCGGCTCCGACGGACCGGGTGTTCCGATTCGCCCCGATCCTCCGGACGTTGAAGGATGACCTGAAACGGGCCGGGATTGCGTTCTGCGACGACAACGGGCGGACGGTGGATCGGCACGCCTTGCGGACGACGTTCGTGTCGTGGCTGGGGCAACGCGGCGTCGATCCGCGGGCACAAATCACCCTGGCGCGGCACGCCCCGACCGGAATCACCCTGCGGCACTATCAGGATTTCACCCTGTTCGACCTGCGCGCCGAGATCGCCAAGCTGCCCCCGACCCGTCGGCCGGGAGCGTCCGACGCGCTTCGGGCGACGGGCACGTGCGACGTCCGACCGACGGATTCACCGGCTGTTGTACTCCCCGTTGTACTCAACACCGGCAAAACCGCGCGCGAAGTGGCATTCGGTGGCACCGTGCGACGAAATGGCGACTTTCAGGAAACGGCCGTTTGCACTGCGAAGAATGGCGTTTCCTGGCGAAAAACGAATTGGGCGGTGAGGGACTCGAACGGGATATCGTAAGTAGCGGTCAAATCAACGACTTACGAAAAGCTGAAATCGGAAGCGGTGCGGAATCCGGTGCAGTCCGTGCAGATTCGGGCGAAAACCAACCCGTTCATCCCGCCACCGACGCCGTCGATGGCGACGTCGTAGCCGGTGCATCCGGGACCGATCCGACTGGCCGGGATGATCGCTTCGCCGAAGCGCTGACCATGATTGCACGTCTGCCGCTGACCGACGCCGAAAAGGCCGACGCCGTACGCCGGTTGCTGGCCGACTTCCGCTGATCCGCCGACGCCGATGAAACCGACCGACCCGGAATTGGCCGCGGTGGTCGAGGCTTGGCCGACGCTGCCCGATGCGATCCGGGCGGGCATCGTGGCAATGGTCCGGGCGTCCGGCGGGATGCCGGGTGCATGATCCCCGGATGATGAGTGGCGGGGCCGTCGGCCATTTCTGCGGACGGAGTCTGTGGCGTGGTTTTTGCCAATTCCTGATCTGTGCGTGGTGCGAAATTCCGCGAAATCCACACGTCGCGCGCGGGCGTTGGGGCGATGGTCCGGGCGACGCGGCGCGTCCCGATGGTCGTTGACGACCGGTGTCGCGACGGGCTGACTGCGGGGCGTTCGGACGGGTAGAATGCAGACGGCGGGCGGGTTGCCGGGCCGATCGTCGGGACTGCAATTCATCCGCGTGGCACACGAAAGAAACGGTGAAAAAACGGTGGACAACGACGGGGACGGGGCCACGTTGGGAGCGCGGGGCGACAACGGGCGGTTCGTGAACGGATGCGCCGCGGGGCCGGGGCGGCCGATGGGGGTGCCGAACAAGGCCGCGTTCATCCGGGATGCGATCCTCGATAGCTGGACCGCCGTCGATGGTGCGGCGTTGCTGCAACGGCTGGCGCGGGACGATCCGCGGGCCTATCTGCGGGTGGTCACGTCGGTCCTGCCGAAAGACATCGACGCACGCATAGCGGCCGAAGCGGCGGCACGGGCAACCGACACCCGTTCCGAAGTCATGGCCACGCCCGAAGGGCAAGCGTGGATGCGACGACTGCGCGAGGCCGTTCCGCAATAACCGTCGTTACCCGACCGGACTACCACGGTCACGGTTTCTGAAACGGTGGATTGGACGGGAAAACGGTAGAATGGATCGTGAATGGGGATCGGCCGTCGGAAAACGGTTGGCGGGGCGGAAACGGCGATGGTGGACGACAAGGGAACGATGACGACCGGGGACCGCGGCGGTGCGATGCACGATTGCACCGGAGCCGATGCGGATGCGTGCGGGCATCGGGATGGGAACGGGCGGTTCGCGGCTGGGCGCAAGCCGGGTCCGGGGCGACCGGCGGGGAGCGCGGACGCCGCGACGACCGACACGCGGGCGATCCGGCGGGCGATCGTCGCAAGCTGGGACCGGGCGAACGGACCGGCGATCCTCGACAAGCTGGCCGCGGACAACCCGCTGGCGTATCTGCGGCTGGTGGCGACCATTCTGCCGCGCGAGGCAAACGTCAAGGCCGACGCCGACGCCGATCAAAACGGCACGCCTACCATCCATCAAATCGGCGAAGCGGTGGCCAAAGTCTGCGGCAACTGGCGGGACCGGCTGAAATGTGCCATGCTGCCGTTGCACGACGAGGCAGACCGAACCTTCGCGGCGACGCTCAACGTACCTAAGCATTGACCGACGATGATTGTTGTAGGACGCTTACAAGTGGACCTACGTTTTGCGAGGCCTGGACGATACGGAGCGGTTTACTTATGTGGCTACGCCGTCTACCAGTCTTCTTATTTCTGACGGGCTGTGTTGCGGTTTCTGGTTGCAATTCGGCGAGAGTACCACTTGCCACGCATGCACAAGAAGAGCTTGCGAGGGAGTTCCACACCCATCCAACGAAGGGCAGGGTATATTGTTACCGCGTTTACAATCATCGCGGCGAGGAAGTCGTGGCGTATTCGATAGAAGTTGATGGGCAGTTGGTCACTGAGCTTTCGGTCAACACGTTTTCGTATTTCGACGTCAGTCCGGGAACCCATGTCCTATCGACTACGCCACGCTCGTTTGAGAGTCCACACGCCATCCGCCTTAAGGTGGAGCCCGGTCGGATCTATTTTGTCAAATTGGAATCACGGTTGGATTTGTCTTCGAGCCGAGTCTACCTGATGAAAACGGACGACGATGTTGGGAAAAGGGAGTTGCAAGAGTGCAAAATGGCAACGCTAATCAACCAACCATTTGAGGAGTAGTCGTGTGCGTTCGGTGCATGGGAGCGGTCCGGTGCTGTTTGCACCTTCCGGGATGGGTTGGGGGACAGGGTGGGCGCGTTGGGCCGCAGTGAGTATGGGGACGGCGGAAAGGCGGTCGTGGCGGACGGTGGCAGGTTTTGGCAGGGTCTTGAAGCGTTTTTCTGCTACCGGCCGGGGTGGGCGTGGGGTTAGAATTGGGGCACCACGATTGCCAACGCGGCAATCGAAACGGCCCTGATGGCGGGGCGATGGTCGATTGAGTCCAATCGGTTCGCACGATTGAGTCATGGCGAGAAAGCGTAAGCGGCAACCAAGGATTGCGCGTGCCGACGAGTCGTTGCGACGCGCTTCGATCGCCGTCGGCTACGAAGTTTCCACGCTCGCGTCCACGCTGCACATCATGGTCAACGGAGCTACCACCTTTGATAGTCCGACGTCGGATCGTGCGGTCTCGAATGCGCTGCTTCACACCTTTCTGCTTTCGGCGAGGAACCTTTGCCATTTCCTTTATCCCCACGAGTCGCGAACTACAGACATCCTCGCCGAAGACTTCTTCGACGAACCCGCCGATTGGATTAGTATGCGTCCTACTGGTCACGCCGAGTTCACAGATGCAACGCTTGTAAACCTGATAAGCAAGCGGGTGGCACACCTGACGTGGGATCGAGCAGGCGGAACGAAGCCGTCATGGAGTGTGTTTGCAATTGCGTTTCAACTTGGCATCGTATTGGAAAGGCTCGTTGCAAGTGTTCCGGCAGCCCGTGTTACGCCTGGGTTCGGCGAGGATGTATCCGCGTTGATGAAGGAATTGCGACGCGAACTCGACAAGCACAAGCTCGAATTCGATTTCGAGCAAGCGCAGTTAGTGACGTTGTTTAACGAAGCCGATTTCTGGAACAACCCTCGAATTGTCGATTCGAGCGGCGCGCCCGTTGACGAGGCGGAGTCGATTCGCGACACGATGAAAAAAACGTATGACAACCATCGCCGAAAAGCTGAATCGGGTGAACTGTCGGCTCCCGATTCGAAACCGCATGAATTGGCTCTTTATGGTGCCTTGGCGACACGATATCAGTCGGGCGGGATGGATCCGCCCGAAATCATCGTTTGGCAAGAACTTGCCCCGTTTCTTGGACTTTCGGACGACGAGGCTCGGGATAGTCTCGCCGAATACGTTGTATTTCGGGAACGACCGATTGATGCAAAAGTCCGCGTACTTTCGGAGAAGATAAGCCAGGGGATCACGGCGTTGGACGTGACCGCGCGAACGATGGCCGCAATGGCCGTGGAGCAAAAAGTTGCGTGGGGACGATTATTAAGCGACGATGCCCGGTCCGCCTTGACGTCGGCCCTTGAATTCGACGGCGTCGATGCAGAGTAGGATTCTCCGATTGAATTCCTAATTGTCGAACCTGACAGACCCGTAGCGTGGGCGATGACTGCGACAGTTGCGACTGAATCGGTAGTTGACTCCGTTTCCCACGAACCGAATGAGGCAATCGGGGCGGATGACCGGCTGGTGTTGGC
>JABFSN010000037.1 GCA_013140575.1 Phycisphaerales bacterium
ACCCCACCCCTGCCCCTACCTGCCCGACCACGTCGCCGCCGAACAGGGCTTCGTGATCGACGAACTCGACGCCGACATCCACCGCGCCCTGCTCGATCGCGGCTTCCGCCGCAGCGGACGGCTGGTCTACCGCCCCGTCTGCCCCGCGTGCCGAAAATGCACCCAGATCCGCGTCCCCGTAAACGGTTTCACCCCCTCCCGCTCGCAACGCCGCGTCCAGCGCCGCAACGCCGACCTCACCGTCACCATCGACGACGCCCCGCGCCCCACCGACGAAAAATGGCGCCTCTTCAGCGCCTATCTCGCCTCGCGCCACGACCGCCAGATGCCCTCCGACTTTCGCACCTTCGTCGACTTCCTCTACGATTCCCCCACCTCCACCATCGAGGCCGTCTACCGCCTCGGCGACCGCCTCGCCGGCGTCAGCATCCTCGACGTCTGCGAAGGCGGCCTCAGCAGCGTCTACATGTACTACGATCCCGAACTGCACCGCCGCTCGCTCGGAACCTTCTCGGTTCTATGGGAAATAGACCATTGCCGCCGCCGCTCCATTCCCTATTATTACATCGGCTTCTACGTTCCGGGTGCCCGAACCATGGCCTACAAAGCGCAATTCCAACCCCACCAGACGCTCGACCCGTCGCAGGGTTGGATTCCCGGCCGCCAACTCCCACCGTCATGACATCACCCGACGGCCTTCGATTCCGCGCCCTCGCCCGGCGCGAATTCCAAAACATCCTGCTCATCAAGCCCAGCTCGCTCGGCGACATCATCCACGCCCTGCCCGTCCTCCACGGCTTGCGCATCCGCTACCCCGATGCCGTCATCAGTTGGCTCGTCGCCGCTCCATTCGCTCCACTCATCGCCGATCATCCCCAGCTGAATCACATCATCAATTTCGATCGCGCCCGATTCGGCCGCATGACCCGCAGCGCCGCCGCCGCATCGGCGTTCATCGCCTTCATTCGCGATCTCCGTGACCGACAATTCGACCTGGTCATCGATCTGCAGGGGCTTTTCCGCAGCGGCTTTCTCGCATGGATCACCGGCGCGGAAGTTCGCATCGGCTTCGCCGCCGCCCGCGAATGCGCCCCGCTGTTCTACACCCACCGTGTCGCCGGGACCGACCAGCGCGTCGCTCACGCCGCCGACCGCAATTGGACCATCGCCCGCGCCCTCGATATCGGTGACATGCCCATGCACTTCGATCTCGCCGTGACCGACGCCGAACGCCACCGCGCCGCGGACATCCTCACGAGCGTGAACATCGATCCCACAGCGCCATTCGTGGCCCTTCTCCCCGGCGCGCGCTGGGAAACCAAACGCTGGTCGCCCGACCGCCTTACCGCCGTCATCGATCAACTTTGGCGCGACCATTCCGTGCCATCCGTTCTCGTGGGCGCGCCCGACGAACGCGATTTGTGTGACAGTGTCGCATCGAGCACCCACATCGCCACGCCCAACCTCGCCGGCCGCACCAACCTCCGCGACCTCGTCGCCATCCTCGACCGCGCCGCCGCCGTTCTGACCCACGACTCCGGCCCCATGCACATCGCCGCCGCCTTGAACCGCCCGCTCGTCGCCATCCTCGGCCCCACCAACCGTCACCGCACCGGCCCTTACGGCCGCGCCGCATCGGTCGTGCAGGCCGACCTCCCCTGCGTGCCCTGTTACTTGAAAAAACTGTCGCAGTGCCCCTACGATCATAAGTGCATGACCTCCGTGGACGCCGCCGACGTCGCCCGTCGAATCGGCGCCCTGCTGAAGTAGCGGCTTCTCCGCCCGCCCCGCGAGCCGCGACCGCATCAGAGCGGCGGGCGCAAGCCCGCCGTTTCCCGGAAACCGCGTCCATGACCCCCTCGGTGGACATGCGCCAGGTGTCCGTCCACTTGCGGGTAAGGGTGACGGCGCAAGCCCGTGGGTGCCCGGCGCCTCGACGTTACCCACCCACCGATTCAGTCATGCATCCGGCGTTTGATGCCGCCGGCGGATATCGCGCAGACACGCCCGCCGACGGCCGATAGACTATTCGGACCCTGTTTGCGGGTGCCTGACATGACGACGAACTGACGACGAACTGACGAGGACCACCGTGGCCGGTCTCTGGTATCGAGCGCGCAGGATCATTTTCCACCGCATCTTACATGCGGACGACACGCCCCACCGCATCGCCGTGGGCTTGGCCGCCGGGATTTTCTTCGGCTTGTTGCCCACCGTTGGGCTTCAACTGGCCCTGGCCCTCGCCGCCACCGCTGCGCTCCGCGGCAACAAGTTCGCCTGCCTCCCCGGCGTCTGGATCACCAACCCCGTCACCTTCGCTCCCATCTACTACGGCTCCTATTTGATCGGGGCGGCCCTTCTCGGCACCGGCAGCGCCGGCGAAGGCCGCACCGCCATTCGCCAGCTCGAGGACCTCGTCACCCAGACGGGCATCGGTCGGCACTTGTTCGAAATGGAATTCTGGCGTGCGCTCGCGGCCGGCATCGGACGGCTCGGCGCCGCCCTATGGGTCGGTTGCTTGATCGTCGCCACCGTCTGCGGCGTCTTCACCTACTTCGCCGGCCGCCTCGGCGTCACCGCCTACCGTGAACGCCGCCGCAAGACCCTTGAAGCGCGCCACCGCCGTCGCGCCGAACGCCGCCGCTTCGCCCGCCGCGCCCCGGCGGAATCCGCTCCGCCCGCCTGATCCGGATCCCGACCACCGCCGACCGACCACACCATCCAGCCCGCGAACCGCAATGCCGCTCCGCTGTCCGCGTGTTGCACGACGCGGTGTTGAATCGCACCATCCGCGGTTTGAGCGCTCCCGACGACCGGCCTACACTTCATCCGTGGTCAAGCCCCGCGCCCATGCCGAATCCGAATTCCTGTGGATCGAATCCGGCGAACTCAAAACCGGCACCGTGGTCACCGTCGCCCCCATCGCCCCCGTCGATCGCCTCTATTCCTATGTACTTCCGCCCGCGCTCGCCGGACGGATTGAACCCGGTCAGCGCATCCGCGTTCCCATCGGAAAGCGCGGACGATTGGCCGACGGATTCTGTGTTTCCGTCGATCAACGATCATGGGACGCGACCCTCAAGCCGGTTCATTCGCTCATCGACGATCGTTCGTTCCTGACCGCCGACCTGCTCGAACTCGGTTCATGGCTTGCCCGTTATTATTGTTGCCCGCTGGGGCGGACACTGGCCGCGCTCGTACCCGAAACCGTTCGGCGTCAGGCCGGTTTTCGGCGGGTCACCCTGGTCCGCCGAACCGATCAGCCGAACGACCCGACCCACAAACTCGGCGCCAAACAACGCGCAATTCTGGACCGCCTGCAATCCGGCGATACCCCCGCCGACACCGTGGCATTGCTCCGCGAATGTGACGCATCGACCACGACGCTTCGGTCCCTGGTGCGCCGCGGGCTATTAGCGACCGAAACGCACCGCCTTCCCGCCGACGCCCCGTCCATCGACGTACCGCCCGTCGAACCGACGTTCGCCCTCAACGACGCCCAACGCGCCGCCGTGGAACAGGTCCACGGCATGATCGACGCCCGCGGATTCCGCGTCGCCTACCTGTTCGGCGTCAGCGGCAGCGGCAAGACCGAGGTCTACATCCACGCCATTCGCCGCGTGCTCGCCGCCGGCAAACAGGCCGTATTCCTGGTTCCCGAAATCGCCCTGACCACGCAACTGGTGTCACGGCTCGCCGCCCGATTCCCCGACGTCGCCGTGATTCACAGCGGCCTGACCGGCGTGCAACGCTCGCTGACCTGGTCGGCCATTCACGATCAGCGCCGCCGCGTGGTCATCGGAACGCGCAGCGCCGTCTTCGCCCCCTGCCCGGCGCTCGGCCTGATCGTCGTCGACGAGGAGCAGGAACCCAGTTACAAAAACCTGCGGGCCCCGCGCTACCACGTCCGCGACGTCGCCATCAAACGTGCCCAGCAACTCGGCATTCCCGTCCTGCTGGGCAGCGCCACGCCGTCGCTGGAATCGTGGCACAACTGCATCCGGCACTCCCACTTCGTACGAATCGACCTGCCCCGACGCGTGCGTGATCTGCCCATGCCCGAACTTCATATCGTTGACATGAACGGCGAGTACAAGGAAACGACCGGCGTTCCCGATCTCTCCCACCAACTCGTCCGCGCCCTGCACCGTACGTTCGATCGCCGCGAGCAGGCCATCCTGCTGATCAACCGCCGCGGCTACGCCACCTGGATCGGTTGCCCGCGCTGCCGCCACCGCATCCGCTGCACCCACTGCGACGTCAACGTCGTGTACCACTCCGCCCGCCGCGAGTTGTTGTGCCACTACTGCGGCCGACGCGCTCCGGCGCCGACGCAATGCCCCAATCCCTCCTGCGGCGGGAAACTGGTGCACGTCGGCGTTGGTTCCCAGCGCATCGAGGAATTGCTCCGCAAGCTGTTCCCCAACGCCCGCCTGGCCCGCGCCGACAGCGACACCATGCGCCATCCCGACGCCTACCGGCAGTTGATCGCCGACGTCGAATCCCGCGCCATCGACTGCGTCGTCGGCACCCAGATGATCGCCAAGGGACTGGATTTTCCGTTCGTCTCGCTCGTCGGGGTCATCGGCGCGGACACCACGTTGGCCGGCGCCGATTTCCGCTCCTCCGAACGCCTGTTCCAACTCGTCACCCAGGTCGCCGGCCGCGCCGGTCGCGCCGACGCTCCCGGTCACGTCATCATCCAAACGCTCGCCCCCGATCACCCCGCCCTGTCCGCCGCCGCCCACGGCGACTTCGCGAAATTCGCCGACGACGAGCTGGAACTGCGTCAACGCACGGCACTTCCCCCGTTCACCCGCCTGACGCGATTCGTCGTCGCCGATCCGATCGCACCGCGCGCCCAAGCCGCGGCCCGCGAACTGACCGCCAACATCCAGTCCGTCATTCCAACGGCATCCCCGCCCACGGCCGACACCTTGGGCCCCATGCCCTGTTCGCTTACGCGACTGCGCGGCCAATACCGCTTCGAAACCATCCTTCGGACGGCGTCGGCCGCGACCATGTCCGCGTTCTTGGACGAATTGCGCGGCCGCCGACTTCTGCGCGTCAAGGCTAAATCCATCGTCGTGGATGTTGATCCCGTTTCGATGACCTGATCGTCCGCTCGATGACCTGATCGTCCGCTCGATGACCAGATCGTCCGCTCGATGACCAGCTCGTCCGACCGATGGCCCGATCGTCCGACCGACTCGATTTTTTTGGTTCTCGCATCCCCTCCCAGCCCCGAAGGGGCGGCAGTCAATAGCCCTGGGTGGAGTCCGCGACAGCGGACGACACCCCCGGAATCGCCCGCCTCGCCAACACCAGCCCCAGCGGGGCGAAAGAAATCGTCACCGGAGACGCGGTCCTTTCATTGTAGTACTAATCTATTGTCCCGATGGGAGTTGCGCTGCATTCAGTCCCGCGTATGGCGGGCAGCCCGGCAGTAATCCTCAATTGTCGCCGCGTTCAATCGCCGCCGCATACCGCCGTCCCAACATTGGCGCGTTTCGCCCCCCGGCGACTTTCGTCAAGTTCCAAAACCCATCCCGACGATACCCCGATGACATTGGCCGCGACCGGCCAGCCATTCAGGAGCGACCGGTATGAACACCCCGACCCTTCTGGAACGCCGCCGACTGACCACGGCGCGACGCCATCGACCCAGCGGACCGACGGCCATGGTCTTCCGGGCCGGCGACGGCGGAGTCCACGGTCCGGACAAGCCCCCGCGTCCGACGGATGTACACCTCGAAACCACCTACCCCGACGGCACGCTCGTCGAATGGTTCAACGACAACTGGTGGCTCGAATCCATCCGCCGATGGAAGGACCGCCCCCTAACCCTTCACATTCAGCGCACCCCCGCCGCCCTGCTCCACGAGGACGTCGCCTACGAACTCGAAATGGTCCGCCGGATGGAAACCCCATGGCGCCTCGTCGGGCATTGCTACCTGTCCGACATCGCCCGACCCGACGGGATTCGGCGATTGGCCGTCAACCACTACGACGAAATC
>JABFSN010000264.1 GCA_013140575.1 Phycisphaerales bacterium
GCGAGAGGCGTTGTGGCGGGTGGAGGACTGGGTGAAAGAGACGCAGGACGGGTCTCTTTCGGACATGCCGTTTCAGCCGGACGGGCAGGTGTGGGAGCGGGCGCGCAGCGAGTCGGACAATTGTCTGGGGCGGCGGTGTCCGCATTACAAGGCGTGTTTTTTTCAGCGGGCGCGGCGGCGGGCGGAAAAGGCGCAATTGCTGATCGTGAATCACGCCCTTTTCTTTTCCGATCTGGCGTTGCGGGCCCAGGGGGCGTCTTTGCTGCCGGATTACCAGCGGGTGGTGCTGGACGAGGCCCATACGGTCGAGGGGGTGGCTCGCGATCATTTCGGTGTGACAGTGTCCGACGTGCGCGTCACCACGCTCTTGAATCTGCTGGTCAGCCGACGAAGCGGGCGCGGTTTTCTGGCGGCGTTTGACGCGAAATCGGCGGCGGCGCTGGTGGAGAGGGTTCGTGAAGCGGCGACGGACTTGTTTGAGGAGCTGCGGGACTGGCAACGCTCGCGGGGCAGAGCGAACGGGCGCATGAATGAGCCTGTGTCCGTGACCAACAACGTCAGTGGGTTGCTTCGCGATCTGGCGGAGGCGTTGCGTACGGCGCGGAAGAAGGCCGCGGGGGACGACGATCGGTTGGCGTTTGCCAGTTACATCGAGCGGGCAGGGGCGATTGCGGATGAGCTGGAAGTCATTCTGAAGCAGACGCAGCGGGACTGGGTGTATTGGGTCGAACTTGACGGAGGCCCGCGGCGGCGAGTGGCGATTAACGCCAAGCCGATCGACATTGCCGACGCATTGGCGGAGTCGTTGTTCGGCAAGGCGCCGAGCGTGGTGTTGACGTCGGCGACGCTGGCGTTAAGGGCGTCGGGCGGGTTTCAATACATTCGTGAGCGATTGGGATTGGCGGAGGCGGATGAATTGCGCGTCGGGTCGCCATTTGACTATCCGTCGCAGATGAGCATTCGTGTGGACACGTCCATGCCGGACCCGTCGACGGGCGCGGCGTTTGTAGAGGGGGCGTGCGTGGCGATGCGCCGCGAGATAGTGCGGTCGGACGGACGGGCGCTGGTCTTGTTTACGAGTTATGACATGATGGATCAGTGCGCGGTGCGTCTGGCGCCGTTTTTCGACGAGAAAGAGATGCGATTGCTGGTGCAGGGGCGCGACCTGCCGAGATCGGCGATGCTGGATGCGTTTCGCGCGGACGTTCGCAGTGTGATGTTCGGGACGGAGAGCTTCTGGGAGGGGGTGGACGTGCCGGGAGAGGCGCTGTCGTGCGTGATTGTCGTGAAGTTACCGTTTGCGCCGCCGGACCGGCCGGACGTGGAGGCGCGGATTGAGAGCCTCAAGCGGGCGGGGCGGAATGCGTTTAACGAGTTTCAGTTGCCGGAGGCGATTCTGAAATTGAAGCAGGGGGTGGGGCGATTAATTCGTTCGCGGCAGGATCGGGGGACGGTGGTGATTCTCGATCCGCGGGTGATTCGGAAGCCGTATGGTCGGCAGTTTCTGAATGCGTTGCCGCGGTGTCCGGTGATTACAGAGGGTGGATAGGCGGGCTTGCATTTCGAGATGTACTTCGGATCACCCAAGAGTCGGATGCTCGCGGAATCTGCCGCCCCTCCGGGGCTTCCTCTTCATCGTGGATCGTATCCGGGGGCTCACGCCCCCGGCTATTGACTGTCGCCCCTATCGGGGCTGTCGGGAAGAGAGACGCATGGAAATGGATTACGACGGCGGCAGGAGGCGTTGCCATTCGCCGAAGTCGGGGAGGTCGAGGTCGCCGTCGGCGTCGAAGTCGAGTGCCGCGCAGTCGGGAGCGGGATAGGGTTGGCCGGGGCCGGATGGGCAGTTCCAATAGCCGGCGTAGTCGTATAGATCGATGAACGTGTCGCCGTTGTAATCGCCGTCGGCGAAGAGTTGAATGGCGATGGTGTGGGTGGCCATCAATACGGGCGGGGATTTGCCGGTCATTTCCCATTGTTCGTAGAGCACGTCGCCGGCGTCGTTGGTGCGGTTTTCGTCGCGCAAGAATGTAATGTAGTCCTTGCTCGCGGTCTGGTAATAGACGTTGACGGTCGCGGAGGTCGCGGCGGACGGCAGCCGGAAGCGGGTGTCGTCCCAGTGTTGGCCGTCGATGTAATAGGCTTCGACGGGGCGGGCGGAGATGGTCTGGAAATTCGCGTTGGTGAAGCCACGGGGCGGGATGCGGTTGTCTTTCAGGATGACGTTGTTGAGCGCGAAGTGGAAACTCTCGCCGACGGGGACGCCGGTGGCCGCGGAAACGAGTTCGTCCACGCCGAGATGGGCTTCATAGATTTTAGTGTCATGTATGGTCAGTTCGGCGGTGGCGTTGTCGTAGGCGCCGAATTCGGCGACGGGAGACTCGGCGGCGTCGAACAGTTGAACGTTGATCCACATGCGGCGGCCCTCGGGATAGCCGGTGGGCAGTTTGTGGCCGGTCTCGTTGGTGATGCGGACGGCGAGGTGGTTGCCGTGCTGGGCGACGTCGAGCGTTGACGCGCGTTGGAGCATGGAGACGGCGCGGGCCTTGGCGTCGGCGAAGTTGGCGGGGATGAGGCCGTCGTCGGGATAGAGATTGAGAATCATGTCCTGGACCCAGGCGTTGCCGCCGCTGAAATCGTGCGACGCGAGGTCGGTGCGGACTGGGGCGAGCGGATGGGTGCAGCCTTCGTCGGCGACCTTGGGCATGTGGCAGTCCTGGCAGGTGCTGACGAGGGGGTTATTGCCGCCGAATCGGCCGCCGGAGTCGATGGGGCCGGCGGCGTAGGCGCTGTTCAGCCATTCGCTGTAGGTGCGTTCGATGGGGAACATGTCGTATTGGTCGCCGGTGGGATGGGGTTCGTCGAGTTCGGTCAATGCGTACGTGCCGTCGGGCTGCCGCTGGTAGACGGGGTTGCTGACGTCGTGGCAGGTGCCGCACAGGGCCGCGCTGCGCAGGAAGGGGCTGGAGGTCCACAGGTGTCCCGAGGGTGCGGAATTGTCGTAGGGGCCGCGGCGGAGGTCGGCGGGGTCGAGCACGAAGGCGCCGTTTCCGGGATTGACGGGCAGCGTGGCGATGTTGTTGAGGATGCCGGCGTCTGTCACCGGGCTGTTGGGGCGCAGGACGGGGTCGACCATGCGGTGGCAGATGCTGCAAGAGACGCCGTCGCGATCGGCGGCGTTCAGGTTGGAACCATCGGTGGGAACGGAGCGTCCCTGGACCCAGCCGGCGGCGGCGTGGCAGCGCAGGCACATGTCCCCGGATTCGGCGGCGTCCTGATTGGCGATGGCGAGGCAGGCGTGGAATAGCGGGTCGCGGCCGGCCTGGGCCATCATGCTGCCCTGCCATTTGGGGTAAATGACCAGCGGACGGTTGTTATCAAACTTGTCGACTTCGTGACATTGCTTGCAGGTGACGCTGGTCAGGAACGGCTCGTAGACGACTCCGCTGGTGGGTTGGGAGCCTCCGAAGAAGAAATCGTGAATGGTGGCGGGGAGTGCGCCGGCGCGGGCGAGGGAGGCGCTGAAGGCGCCGGTCGCGATGAAAAACGCGGCGAGGATGATGATTCGGCGGTTTGATGGCCCCTGGCGCATTTACGGTTTCCCCTGATCACATACGTCGTGATCGTCCTAAGAGGTGGGCGGTGCCCACCCTACGAGACGGTCGCGGGTCGACGACGGCGGGTGAAACCCGCCCTACGCACGCAGTCCACTCCGATAAAGCATGGCCACGCAAGCGTGGGCCATGCCACCCGACATCGAGCATGGCCACGCGAGCGTGGGCCATGCCACCCGGCATCGAGCATGGCCACGCAAGCGTGGGCCATGCCACCCCACCATCCCGGGCGAGACGCCCGTGCCACGAAACATGGCCGAGACGGCCATGCTGCCAGACGGTCGTGCCATCAGACCGTCGTACGATCAGACGGTCGTACGAACAGACGGTCGTACCTGTTAATCTCCGTCGGGGCCGGCGGCGGCGGCGAAGGCGTCGAAGTCGATTGGATCGATGTCGCGATCGACGTCGACGTCGAATGCCTCGCAGCCGACGAGAAGATCGAAGCCGTCGGGGTCATTAACCGGCGCGGGTCCGGTGAAACAGTATTGCAGCCATGCATAGTCGAGGAGATCAACGTCGCTGTCGCCGTCGAAATCGCTCGCGATGATGGGCTGCACGTCCTGCGGCTGATAGACCACCCGGGGCGGGAGCACGGTCGACGGACCGTGCACCGGGTGCCACAAGTGGGCCGGTCCCGCGGGCCAGGGCAATCCTCCCCCATGCCAACTATAGAGCTCGATTCCGGCCCGTTCCATTAACGGCGCAGCCGGGTCCGTGTCGTAACGATTGAAGTATTGGACCACGATGGGGTATAGCCCGCCGGCGCCGAACAGGGCGTTTTCCTGGAGCCAGCCGTCGTTATTGAGATTGGAGACCTGGGCCCGATAAATGGTGCGGTCGATCATGGTGCTGTAGCCGTCGTAACCGGACGTCCCGATATCCAACCACATCGGAAAAGTCGAATTGACCACGATTCCCGTGCGGTCGTAGGGGGTGACCTTCAAGAGGCCTGTGCAACGCATGAAGAAGTTGCCGAACGGCTGGTTCATGGCCGCCGGGTCGCTGACGTCGGACACGTAGTCGTCAAGAAAGTCGCCCATGACTTCGAAGTCGGTGTCGAAATCGCAGACCTCGTCGTCCTTGCAGGGCAGGTCGATCCGGCAGGCGCAGCCCACTTCCGCGGGACCGGCGGGAAAGTCGATCCACGGGGTGCGGAACGAAAAATCGGGCTGCTGGGTTTCGATGTAGTTTTGGGCCGTGGTCAGGATGGTGGCGGCCGCGTCGGGGAGGTTCAGATAGACCTCGCAATACCATCCGGAACCGTCGTAGTGGGGGTAGGATCCCACGCGTTTGGAGGAGTCGATGTAGAAGTCGGCGCGGGCGACGGCGGGCAAGAGACACGGGGCGAGAAACACGAGACACGAGAGGGAATGACGTCGGATTGCGAGCATGAAGCGGACTTCCCCACGACAAGGCGCAAGAAGCAAGAGACTGGAAACAAGAAGACCCGTCGCCGAACGAAGCGGCCGATCCCCCCAGCACCCAATCAAGGCGCCGCCGGGGAAGCATGGCCACGCGAGCGTGGACCATGCCACCCGAGCATTACCCAACCAAGGCGCTGCCGTGAAAGCATGGCCACGCGAGCGTGGGCCATGCCAGCCGATCAGTAGCCAATCAAGGCGCCGCCGGGGAAGCATGGCCACGCGAGCGTGGACCATGCCACCCGGTCAATCAAGACGCCGCGGTGAAAGCATGGCCACGCGAGCGTGGGTCATGCCACCCGATCAATCAAGGCGCCGCCGTGAAAGCATGGCCACGCGAGCGTGGGCCATGCCACCCGAGCAGTAGCCGATCAAGGCGCCGCCGGGGAAGCATGGCCGCGCAAGCGTGGGCCATGCCACCCGGATCGCGCGAGAATTCTGGTTCGTGAACGCCCCGGAACATTATATGCGTTTGCCGGTTCGGGACAATTCGCGCGGGCGGCCTGGAGTCGGGTGGTGCGGGTGGTGACGATTACGCCGGGGATGGAATTCGTGGCGCCGGGGTCATGGCGGGCGCGCTCAGTGACGGCCGGTAAAACGGGTGATTGATCGCGGGTGCCTGGTTTGGTTATACTCGAAATGGTGGTTGGGCGGGCACGCCGGCGGGGGATACCGATCGACATGGGCGCGCGGGCGCCGAAGTTCCGTTGGGTCGTGGAGGATGGGCGGAGGCCGAGGGTTCGGTTTTAGCCGTCCGTGCGGGACTAACGGAATGAAGGACATGACGTCGTCCCAGCACTGAAGTGCTGGGCGATATTCATCGCTTCCCTTCGGGATGCGGAATACGTGCACGGGACGGTGGACAAGCGGGACAATGCGAAACGAAGGGACGTATACATGACGGGCGGAACGACGGG
>JABFSN010000263.1 GCA_013140575.1 Phycisphaerales bacterium
CCCGCACCCCGCGCCGCCTCCACCACCGTCGCCCCACCCGCAAGCGCCACCACCAGCCGATCCTCCGCCCCCATCCCGGCATCGGTATAGACACTTGCGTCAGGGTCGGCCACGTCCGCAACACCGCCCGCCGCGCCGTGATCGACGACGGCAACGCCGTCGGGACCGTTTCGATCCTTCACACGTTCGACGTGTGCACCGGCCCGGTCCGTCCCGTTCCCGCCCATCGCACTCCGAACACGTTCGCTCGCACCGGCCCGCCCGTCGTCGTCAAACTCGTCAGCCGTCGTTCCGGTATCGAATTCCGCATTGGCAATCATGGTCCGCCCATTCTACCGCGAGTTCTCTCCGCGATCTCCGCGTCTCAGCGTCTCCGCGGTGAATCCCCCGATCCTACCCGACCGGACCATCGAACCGGTAGCCAAAATGCCCGGAAACCCTGCCAAACACTGCCAATTCCCGCCGCGCCCGCCGTTCCGGCGTCAGCGCGGCCGACGAGACCGCCCAAATCCTGTCAATCTTGTGAATCCTGTCCATTCGTGGCGCGCATCGACGGTCATTGCGGAACGGCCGCGCGGAGCCGTTGCATCCACGCTTGCCCTTCGGGCGTGGCCATGACTTCGGAACGGGTGTCGGTGGCCCGTGCCGCCGCTTCGGCCGCTATGCGTGCGTCGATGTCTTTCGGCAAGACCGACGTGACCACTCGCAGATAGGCCCGCGGATCGTCCCGCGCCAGCCGTTGCAGCAACGCCGCGCCATCGATGGCGGTCCAGCTATCGAGGATCGCATCCCGAATGAAGGCGGCCTTGTTCGGCACCCCCATCGGCCGCCCCGGCCCCGGCGCACACCCGTTCACGAACCGGCCGTTGTCGCCCCGCGCTCCCAACGTGGCCCCGTCCCCGTCGTTGTTCACGGTTTTTTCACCGTTTCTTTCGTGTGCCACGCGGATGAATTGCAGTCCCGACGATCGGCCCGGCAACCCGCCCGCCGTCTGCATTCTACCCGTCCGAACGCCCCGCGGTCAGCACTTCGCAACAACGGTCGTCAACGACCATCGGGACGCGCCACGCGAACCATCGCCACGATCCCAGTGCGCGACGTGTGGATGTCGCGAAAAGTGGCACCACGCACAGATCAGGAAGTGGCAAAAACCCCGCCACTGACTGTGTCCGCAGGAATTGCCCGTGGCCCCGCCACGCACCATCCGGGGATCATGCACCCGGCATCCCGCCGGACGCCCGGACCATCGCCACGATGCCCGCCCGGATCGCATCCGGCAGCGTCGTCCACGCCTCGACCACCGCGGCCAATTCGGGGTCGGTCGAATTCGTCGGCCCGGCATCGTTCGGGGTCGGCAAACTGCCGTCATCGGTCCGGTTCGCCGGGTTCGTCGAAATCGCGTCCGCGGCCGGTTTTTCGGCATATCTGTCGTGGGGAGTGTCGGGGTCGGACGCCGCCGCGTCGTAACTCGGGGATTTTACGGGGTTTATGGAATTGGGCAGTTGACTCTTAATCAGCGGGTCACAGGTTCGAGCCCTGTGCGGCCCAATCACGCCGGGAGTCGCACCGTTTCGCAATTCGTCGCCATTTTCGGCAAAAGGAGCCGTTCCCTTGATATGACAGCTTGCGGCACTCGGCGTCGGGTCATCGTCGCACGTCGCACCAGTTCGCACCGTTTGGCGTCCCAACTTCTGTCGTATGTGTTGTCGGTCTGAATCGTAGGTTCCCGTTGCCCGTTGGCGTTCATGGCTCGGGGTCGGCGAAAGGTCGGGAAGGGCGGTCAACGCGTCGGCTTGCTCGCCGATGACGGTGTGCGAGTAGCGGTCCATCGTCAGGGTGATAGTCGAATGGCGTGCGAGCGCCTGCGCCAGCTTCGGATGTACGCCGCCACGTGCAAGGTTGGTGATGAACGTGTGCCGAAGGGCATGGGAACCGGCCACGCGACCCGATTCGTCGCGGTAGGCGATGCCCGCGTCATTCAAGTCGGCCCGCAACATGACCGCCGTCTTGTCTCGCGTCATCGGCGGGAAAACCGGGTCGCGTCGGCGTCGGTGGCGGTCGCGATCGTCGCCCAGCGGGCCAGCATTTGCGCCGTATCGCGCTTTAACGGCAACACGTCGTCCCGCCGATGTTTCGAGTATGCGGCCCGAACCGTCACCGTGGGTGGGTCGGCGTGCAGGTCGAACAAACCCCACGTCAGCGTCCGCAGTTCATTCGCCCGCAATCCCGTTTCAACGGTCATCGTTCAACTCATCGGAAGCACAAAGACCGCGACCGGATTGCAGATACGGGCCGAGTTGGATGAGAACAACTATCCGACGAAGGAAATCGTGACGTCTGCCCAACTGGCAAACGTCCGCTTGATTCCCGCAGCGTCACGTGGTGAATGGAACTATGCCATTATGCCGCACTGAGAATCATTTAGTTTATTTCTGCGCGACTCCTAAGACCGTGCGCCCTACGGGCGAGGAATCGCGCGTCTTGATTGAACCGGTTTCCCAATTCCGCGGTTCTATTTACTCCGAGTTTGACGATCGCGATCTATGGCGGATGGCCGTTTTCCAGGCTGCGCAATGCGGACTAGTCGAAGAGGCGGCGGCATTTGTTGGGCGGGGCGATGGTTTCGACGAATTTGCGGGCCTGGGGCGAGAGCACGCCGCCGCGACGCAGCACGACACCGTACGATCGCCGGCGGAAGTAGCGGGTTACGGGAATGGCCGCGAGTTTCTCCTTGCCCGTCAAACAGATGCTGGTGACGATGGATATGCCCAGCCCCTGTTCCACATATTTTTTGATTACCTCCCAGCCGCCAACTTCCATGCCCACCTTGTAGGTCAGGTTCTGTTGCTTGAACGCCGCGTCCACCAGGCGCCACGTGGTCAGCCGCCGGGGAGGCAGAATTAACGGGTACGCGCTGATGTCCGAAAGGGTGACGTTTTTCAAACCGGCGAGCGGATGATCCGGCGCAGTGATGAGCATGGGCTTGTAGGTGAACAGCGGTTCGTAGGCGATGTCGTCGGGAACGTCGAGCATGGAACCGATGGCCAAGTCGGCTTCGCCCTTGCGGAGCATTTGCAGACCGATGCGTCCGGTGACGTTGTGGATGTTGAGTTCCACGTGGGGGCAGGCGGCAGTGAAGAGGCTGACGAATTTCGGCAGCAGGTAGAGGATGGTCGATTCGCCTGCGGCGACGTGCAGGGCGCCGGAACCCATTTCGCCACGGGCGGCCGCGAAGGCGTCGCGCAGGCGGTCGATGCCCTCGACGAGGGGGGCGGCCAGTTTCAACAGCGCTTCGCCGTCGGAGGTCAGGGCGATTTTAGGACCCTTGCGATCGAAGAGTTGGATTTCGAATTCACGTTCCAGAGCTTGCACCTGCAATGAAATGGACGGTTGGCTGAGCATCAGGCGTTCGGCCGCGAGCGAGAAACTGCCGGTTTGGGCCGCGTGACAAAAGCCGCGGAGCTGGGCGAGGCGGTTGTGCTTGTAATAGGGGGTAGCGTTTCGCCGGGGCACGGTTCGGCTCCGCACAATAGGTTCCTTCAATAGTATTCATTGACAGTATTGATTTGTCAAATGCTGCCCGAATGTCTAGAAATGAAAGGTGACGCGGTACGCGGCGAGCCGGCGGGCCGGAGCGCGCGGGGCCGAAAATAGGGGGATGGTGACGGCATGAACGGGAGGCACGGCGGGTGGAGACCCCCGGGACTGGACGTTCTCGCGCCGGTGACGGACGCGTACGCATCGATTCTGACGCCGACGGCGCTGGAGTTCATAGCGGACCTGCAGCGGACGTTTGGATCCCACCGCGAAGCGCTAATGGGTCGCCGGGTCGAACGGCAACGGGCGATCGATGCCGGGGAGTTGCCGGACTTCCTGCCGGGAACCGAGTTCATTCGGAATGCGTCGTGGAAGGTGGCGGGCGCGCCGGCGGACCTGCTCGATCGACGAGTGGAGATTACCGGGCCGACGGAGCGCAAGATGATCATCAACGCGCTGAACAGCGGCGCGAAGGTGTTCATGGCCGACTTCGAGGATTCGAACGCTCCGACGTGGTCGAACATGGTCGAGGGGCAGATCAACCTGCGCGACGCAGTCGATCGCACCATTTCATTCGTCAGTCCAGAAGGCAAGCGATATCGGCTGGCGGACCGAACGGCCACCCTGATAGTTCGGCCGCGGGGGTGGCATCTGCCGGAGCGGCATGTTTACGTAGACGGCACGCCGGTGTCCGGGAGTCTGTTCGATTTCGGTCTATACTTCTTCCACAATGCCCGGGCGCTGATGGAGCGGGGGAGCGGACCCTATTTCTATCTTCCAAAACTGGAGAGCCATGAAGAGGCGCGGTTGTGGAATGACGTCTTTCAGATGGCGCAGGACACGCTGGGTATTCCGCGGGGCACCATTCGGGCGACCGTTTTGATTGAGACGATTCTGGCGGCATTTGAGGCTGAAGAGATTCTGTACGAATTGCGTGAACATTCATCGGGTCTGAACTGCGGGCGGTGGGATTACATATTCAGTTTCATCAAGAAGTTCCGCAATCGGCCGGAGTTTGTGTTGCCCGACCGGGCGCAAGTGACGATGACCGTCCCGTTCATGCGGGCGTATGCGCAGCAGGTGGTCAAGGTGTGTCACAAGCGCGGGGCGCATGCCATCGGGGGGATGGCCGCACAGATTCCCATCAAGAACGATCCGATTGCAAACGAAGCCGCACTGGCACGCGTCCGCGCGGACAAAGAGCGCGAGGTCAACGACGGTCACGACGGGACGTGGGTGGCGCATCCGGGTCTGGTGCCGCTCGCCACGGAGGTATTCAACGCGAAGATGCCGGGGTCGAATCAGATCGCGCGACAACGGGACGACGTGAACGTGTCCACAGCCGACTTGCTGGACGTCCCGCGGGGGACGATCACCGAAGAGGGACTGCGAACCAACATCCGCGTGGGGATTCAATATCTGGAAGCCTGGTTGAGCGGCAACGGGTGTGTACCGCTCTACAACCTGATGGAAGACGCGGCCACGGCGGAGATTTCGCGCACCCAAATCTGGCAGTGGCTGCGGCACCGTGGCGCGATCGAACCGGGCGGGACCAGAATTACAGAGTCGCTATTCCGCGACCTTGCGGAACAGGAGACGGTCCGCATTCGGCGCGAAGTGGGGTCGGCGCGGTTCGATCAAGGTCGTTTCGCGGACGCGACCAGGTTATTCGACAGACTATCGACCGATAAGACGCTGGTGGAATTTCTGACACTGCCGGCGTATGAGTTATTGGGGTAATTCAACCGGGAGGGGTCCCGGTTCTTTCGAATGGGGGAAGAAAGATGTTGTTGAACGGCAATCGCGGCAGACTGATCAGCGGCATGGAGCAGACGTGGGCGAAATCGGATCGCTGGTCGGGCATTAAACGGCCCTATACGGCGGCCGACGTGATGCGTCTGCGGGGCAGTCTGACGATTGAGCATACGTTGGCGCGACTGGGCGCCGAGCGATTGTGGGACCTGATGCACGGCATGGATTATGTTCACGCCCTGGGTGCATTAACCGGCAATCAGGCCGTTCAGCAGGTGCAGGCGGGATTGAAGGCGATTTACATCAGCGGGTGGCAGGTGGCCGCCGACGCGAATTTGTCCGGGCAAATGTATCCGGACATGAGCCTCTATCCGTCGGACAGCGTGCCGGCGCTGGTGCGACGCATCAACTGCGCTCTGCAGCGGACCGATCAGATCGACCAGATGTCGGAAAAGCCCAGCGGCACGTACTGGTTCGCCCCCATGGTCGCGGACGCGGAGGCCGGTTTCGGCGGGAACCTCAATGCGTTCGAGCTGATGAAACAGATGATCGAGGCCGGCGCCGCGGGCGTGCATTTCGAAGATCAACTATCGTCGGCCAAGAAGTGCGGGCACATGGGCGGCAAGGTGGTGGTACACACGGGGCATTTCATTGAGAAGCTGGTGGCCGCGCGTCTTGCGGCCGACGTGATGGGCGTGCCAACGATCGTCGTCGCGCGGACGGACGCGGACGCGGCCAAGCTGTTGACGTGCGACGTGGACGAACGCGATCGGCCGTTCATTACCGGCGAGCGGACAGTCGAGGGGTTCTTCCGATTCCGTGGCGGGATCGAGGCCGCGATCGCCCGGGGCATTGCCTATGCACCGTATGCCGACTTGGTCTGGTGCGAGACGTCGCATCCCGACTTGGAAGAGGCGCGGCAGTTCGCGGAGGGCGTTCACGCGGTCCATCCCGGCAAGATGCTGGCGTATAACTGCTCGCCGTCGTTCAATTGGAAGGGTCAGCTCGACGACGGGACGATCGCGAAGTTCCAGCGGGAGCTGGGGGCGATGGGGTACAAGTTCCAGTTCATCACGCTGGCGGGATTCCATGCGTTGAATTTGAGCATGTTTGAGCTTGCCCGCGGATACCGTGACGATGGCATGACCGCCTACGCGGCCATGCAGGAACGCGAGTTCACGTGCCAGAACGATTTCGGGTACGCGGCGACGACGCATCAAAAGTTTGTGGGCACGGGGTATTTCGACCGGGTATCGACGATCATAACCGGGGACGCGACGGAGACGTGCGCCATGGCCGGTTCGACGGAGCGGGAACAGTTCGCGGCGGCAGAGGTGACGGTGGAGCGGAATTGAGCGTCCGGACATTCGAACGATCTCGATCAGCGCCGTCGCGTCGATGCCCAGACGATCGATGGTGTTTGCGATGGGCGGCGGGGCGAGTCATACTCTTCGTCGATGGCGACCCTTGGAAAGTCCGAGATGGAATCCGCGCTCCTTCGTCTCGGTGAATTGGCCGCGACGGAAGGCGAGCACGTGGAACTGCTGTTATTGGGCGGCGGAGCGATGGTGCTCCGGTTCGATGCCCGGTCCGCGACGCGAGACGTGGATGCCGTCATCCTCGCGCCGCCGGATCGCGCGGCGGTGCGACGGTGGGCGGCGGTCGTCGCGGAAGAGCGCGGCTGGTCACCGGATTGGCTGAATGAGGGGGCCAAGAGCTATCTGGTTGCCGCCGGTGTTGGTGAAACTCTGATTTCGGCGGCGGGGCTTACCGTTCGACTTCCGACCATTGAACAACTTCTGGCCATGAAGCTGTGTGCGTGGCGCGACGACCTCGACGTCAGCGACGCAAAGCGGCTGCTGATCGAACTGGCCGGCGACCACGATGCGGTGTGGTCGCGAGTCGAAACGCACCTTCAACCCGGGCGTGAACTCAAGGCGAAATACGCTTTCGAGGATCTGTGGGAGAGTCTTCATGATACGGCTTGAGGACATTGCCCGTGCGGCGATCGATGGCGAGGCGCTTCGCGTTCGCAGTCTGACGCAGGATTGGCTGGCCGAAACGGCGCGGATTTCGCAGGCTCCGCCACCGTCGGGCGACGATTCGATGGTCCGCGTGGTGGCGGCCGCCCTGGTTGAGTTGTTCGCGCTGCGTCGGGGTGAGCCTCCGCCGGAATGGGCGGCGGGCGTGGGGCCGCTCGATACACCGCTGTATCTCCTGCGATCGGCGGCCGTCATGCCGCGGCTGCGGCGATTGTGCGAGTTGGAATCGCCGGAACCCCTGCGCCGGCGGCGAATCTATGCACCGCCGGACTATCTGATGGCCGCGTGATCTGCAATATAGAGGCGCGTTGAAAACGAATGCGGGGGGCGGAATCGTGTTCCGCCCCCCGATATCATTGGCAAGTGTTCGGCCGTTCGTCGTTACGGTCCGACGCGCGCACGCGCCGTTACGGCGCCGCGTGCGAGGAGACCGTACGGGCGGTCGCGGGGCCGCCGGGGACGGATTCGAACCCGGTGGGCGACGCTTCCAGGCGCACGGTCATCATGGCGTCCTGCTCGACGGCTTCGCGCACGTAGGACGGAACGGTCGAGTCCACGAAACAGGCGGCCATCAGCGTCAGGTTGCCCTGGCGATGGATGACGCGGGTGTTGTCCTTCATGTTGGTGAGGGCGACGCGCGCCCCCCCGATGCCTTCGATGACGGCGTTGATGTCTTCGATGGCGCGAATCGCCCGTTGACGCTGACGCTGCAGGGCGACGCTGTAGTGGCTGTCGGCCGGGGCGTGGTCGAACATCGTGTTCAGGCGGTTCTTTTGCGTTTCGAGGACGGTGCGCTCCTGCTCGAGATCACGCGTCTCTTCGGTCAGCGGGTCCATGAAGCTGTCGGGCGACACCAGACCGTTGATAAACGAAAGGGCCAACCGCCGCTCGCGCATGTCGTTGATCTGTTCGTTGAGCTGATCGATGGCGTTGAGGGCCTGCTGCAACTGCATTTCGTTTTCCACGAACTTGCGGTCGTGGTTGTACATGTGGTCGGTGATGATCAGGTAGCGCTTGTGGCGTTCGAGGCGGTCGACCTCTTCGGTGAGCACTTCGCGGCAGCCGGTCAGGCTGTGGCACATCTGGTCGACGAGGGACAGCTTCTGCCTCGTGTCCTGGGCGTCGGCGACGAGCATGAACTTGGTGACCGGCTCGCCGGCCTGAACGCGGTGCAACTCTTCTGCGTCGAACACCGGCTGCGTGGTGGGGTGGAACATGCCGCTACCGGTGGGCAACATCAGCACGACGGAATCGTCCATCATTTGGCCGTACTGCTGGGCGCGGTCCTTCTGCATGGCCATTTCCTGGCGGATGGCGTGGTCGATTTCGCGCTCGAGCTTGTCAAGTGCGCGAAGCTGCCTGGCGAAGCCCTTGAAGACGGCGGCATCCTTGTAGCGCAGCTTCCACGTCAGTTCGTGATCGTAGGCGAGCCATTTTTTCTGCTGGGGAATCTGGTTTTTCCAGCGATGGAGCGTGTCCAGCAGGCCGGTGCCGGCGAAGTTGACGTTAACCCAGCCCTTCATGGCCGCGACCTGATCGTGGTTCCAGAAGCCGAAGGTGTAGTTGCCTGGGGTCAGTTGGGCGTTGGACCAGGTGACGTCCTGGCCGGCGAAGTTTCCGCCCCAGAGGGTAACGGTGTAATCCTCGAACGGCGCCGCGGCGGCGCAATCGGCGACGTACTCGCCGCCGGCGTGATCGTAGGGCGTCGAGGAGGCCATCTGGACGCCGGCGCGTCCGGCATCCCATGCCTGGTCGGGCGCGGGAGCGAATCGGACGGCGACGGCCTTCGGTTTGGGGGCGGCACAGCCGACCATGCCGACGACGGAACCAAGGGCAAGCACGGAAAGGAATCTCAACCTCATCTGACACGCTCCTTTTGCTGGTCTATTGGACAACGAATCCCAAAAGCGACCGACCGCGTTTATGGGACGATGCTCGCGGTTGCGTAGAACGACTCTTCCGGGGATCATCGGCGAGTTGTGGGCGGACCTGACGATTGGGGAGCGAAAAATTGGCGTGCGGGCAAAGCCGCCCAAGATCGCGGCCATGCCACCGCGTTCGGGCAGTGCGGTTCGCGTGCCAGCGGACGCGAGGTCAAGAACCGGCGTTCGGGGAATTACCGGACCATAACGGAGCTTATTTGATATGCGCGAGCGATTTTCGGACCGGGCACGGCACGCGATGGCGTTGGCCAACCAGGAGGCGGCGCGGTTGAAGCACTCCGATCTGACCCCGGCGCATCTGATGCTGGGGTTGATCGCCGAGGGGGAATGCGTGGCCACGCTGGCGTTGCGGGTGCTGGACGTAAACCTGGACGAGGTGCGGGCGAAGGTCAGCGCCCGGATGGCCAAGGGAGCGGCGGGCGACGTGATCGGCCGGCGGGCGCAGTCGGAGGAACTGCGTGCGGTGGTCAATCAGGCGATCGAGGAGGCGAGGAAATTCCATCACCGGTACGTGGGGACGGAACACCTGATTTTGGGATTGCTGGCGCATGGCGAAAGCATTCCGGCGCTGGTGTTGCGCGAGCTGGGCGTGGACCTGAACCGGCTGCGGGAACAGACACTCGCCCTGCTGCGCTCGAGCATCGATCCGTCGCACGATCTGGCCCATTCGCGGCACGGGGAATTCGAGTGGGTTCACCAGCAGGAGCTGGCCAAGGCGTTCCGGTCGACGACGTTTTGGCACACCATGATCCTGGCGGTGGATTCGGCCAACCGCATGGGGGCGGGGGAGATTCAGCCGGTTCATTTGTTGC
This sequence comes from Phycisphaerales bacterium, assembly GCA_013140575.1. GTDB lineage: Bacteria > Planctomycetota > Phycisphaerae > UBA1845 > UBA1845 > JABFSN01. Next base: position 10,087 of record JABFSN010000263.1, read on the forward strand.
TGGCGGTGCTGCGCGATTCGTCCAACGGACTGGGGGACCTGCTGGCCGAAAAGGGGGTCAGCGTGGACTGGCTGCGGGAGCGGCTGGCGGCGGGGAAGCAGGCGTAGGGGCGGCGGTCGTATAGTGCCATTTCGTGGCACGCATGTCGTTAGCGGGCTTGAAGTGTGTCCAGCGCTTCCAGGGGATGCCTGCCACGGGCAGGCATGAATGTAGCCCCGTGTTTCAACACGGGGTACGCCGACTTCCCGATCGCGCGAGTCCCGAAGGGACGGCTGATACGCCGCGTTCGGTTTCAGCCGGCCCTTCGGGACTGGCGAAATCGACAACGGGGCGGCATCCCAGCACTGAAGTGCTGGGCTACATTCAACGCGTCCCTGCGGGACGCCGAACACGTGCTGATGCCCGTGCCACGAAACGGCGGTTGAAACCCGCCCTACCTGATTGCCCGACTATGCGGCCGGGATGGGGGAACCGTTTCGGCGTTCGGCGCGGTCGACGCAGGCGGCGATGGTGATGTCGCCGATGACGTTGACGACGGTGCGGCTCATGTCCAGCAGCCGGTCGACGCCGAGGATCACGCCGATGCCTTCGCCGGGGATGCCGACGCTTTGCAATACGATGACGATCAACGGAAGCGATCCGCCGGGGACGCCGGCCGTGCCGACGCCGGCGAGGATGGACATCAATACGACCGTAATCTGCTGGGTGAGGTTTAGGTCCACGCCGAAAACCTGAGCGAGGAACAGGACGGTGACGCCCTCGAACAGGGCGGTGCCGTTCTGGTTGGCGGTCGAGCCGATGGTGAGGACGAATCCGCCGATTTCGCGGCGGATGCCGAGGTCCTGTTCGGCCGCCCGCAGCGCGGTGGGCAGGGTGGCGTTGGACGAGGAGGTGGCGAACGCGGTGACGATCACCTCCCATGCCTGGCCGAAAAAGTGCATCGGGTTGCGGCGGGCGAACACGAACAGCACGATCGAATAGACGACCACGAGATGGAATGCCAGCCCCGACATGACGGTCATGACGTACCAGATCAGCGCTTCGAGGATTTCGGTTCCCAACGTCGCGGTCAGCGAGAACATCAGACCGGCCACGCCGAACGGCGCCAGGCGCATGGCGAAGCCGACGATCACCAGCACGATCTCGTAAACGCTTTCCAATACGGCGACGAGGGGTCGGGCGCGTTCGCCCACGAGGTTGGCCGCGACGCCGAAGATGAGGGCGAAGAACATGACGGCCAGCATCCCGCCGCCCGGAGCGCTTCCGTCAATGGCACCGACGGCCTCCTGCAGCGGATTCTTGGGGATCAGGTCGAGAAGGGTGTCGCGCACGGATTTGGCCTGCCGGGCCTGGGACAGCGTTTTGGCGGCGGCCGGGGCGTAGCGTTCGCGGAGGGCGGTGCGCTGCTCGTCGGGGAGCCGCTCGCCGGGACGGACGGTGTTGACCAGCGACAGCCCGATGACGACGGAAAGCACGGACAGGACCAATGTGTACAGAAACGTGCGTGCGCCGATGCGTCCGAGGCGGCGGACGTCACCGATCTGAACGACGCCCAGCACAAGGGCGGAGAAGACGAGCGGGATGACGATCATCAAGATGAGGCGCAGGAATATCTGCCCGGCCGGTTCGGCGATGTTGCGTGCGAACCAGAACAGCCCGGCGTGCGGCGTGGCGTCGGATTGCGGCGGGAAACACTTCGCGGCGATCAAGCCGCCGCCCGCGCCGACGACCAGTCCCGCGACGATCTGCCAGTGGAGGGCGATGCGGCGCGGCGGTTTGGGACGATCGTTCGGCGGGGGCGTCGTGTGGTTCGAGGGAGCATGGTCGGGGTGATGGCCCATGGGCGTGCCACCATAACGGGTGACGCGACGTCCGCCAACCGGCGGGGAAGTGCGATAAGTGGATCAGCTGTAGCGACCGGAAGTCAGCGCCCAGAATACGAAAAACACGGCCGCGATGACGATCAACAGCGTCTGCCAGGACGGGGCTTCGCCCGGCGGCGCCAGGTATCGCCATAGCCAACCGATGGCGACGAGAACGATGAGCACGACGACGAGCTTCATGGACGTGCATACTAACGTGTGGTTGTGACGAATCGAGGATGCACCCGCGCGATTTCAGCGACGCCGACCACACGGGCAAGCGAGTACGCTTGCCCGTGCCATCCGAAAGGCGGGCAACGGGTCTTCAACTGTAACCGCTACGGGCCGCAGCAGCCGGGGTCGCCGGCGAAGGCGTCAAGGCACCCCAGAATGTCGAAAATGTCGACGGCTTCGTCGCCGGCCGGGCACGGCGCGAGGTCCAGATCGGCCAGCGCGCAGATCGAGAATTCGCCGGCGAAACCGTCGAGCACGCACAGGATATCGAATATGTCAACCGCACCGTCGTGGTTCACGTCGCTGTAGAGGGCGGGCGAGTTGACGCATGCGCTGGACAGGCACTCGTCGCGCGTGCAGACGTCGTCATCGTCGCATTCCACGGGGATCGTGCAAAACGACTCGCAGGCGTCGGGGACGCCGTTGTCGTTGTTGTCGGGGGCGCCGGCCACGATGTCGCATTCGTCGGGGACCGCGTTGGGCTGGCAGTCGTCGTGATCGCCGGCGGCGATTTCAGCGAGGTCGGCCAGGCCGTTGTTGTCGCAGTCCACCTCGTCGGGCGCGCCCCAGATTTCCACGTCGTCGATGTTCCAGCCGTGGAACACGACGGAACCGTCGGTGGTACCCATCGTCCAGCGGAGTTGGACGGACGGCTGATGGTCGGCGAGGGCGCCGATGTTGTAGGACTGTAGCGACCAGGCCGATTCGTCGACGCTGAGGCCGGTGCCGGTGGGGTTCTCCCAAACCGTCGTCCAGACCGTGCCGTTGTTGCTGACCTGGAACCGGGCGTGGTCGTAGGTGGCCTGTTCGACGCCCAGCCAGCGCTGGAACTTGACCGCGACCTGGCTGATGTTGGAGCAGTCGATGGGGGTCGAGGTCAGGTTTTGAACGGTCATGCCACTGGTGTAGTCGCCGTTTAGGTTGTAGCCGTAGACGTACAGTCCGGTGGCGCCGCTGGAGGGGTCGCCGCTGAGGCCGGCGGGTGGTCCGTAGGCCCACGACCCCTGCGTAGACCAGCCGGGGTTGGTGTCCATGGGATACTGGTAGACCAACTGGGGTCCGCCGACGTCGAGATCGACATCGGCGATGGCGGAATCCTGTCCATCGTTGACCCGGAACTGGAACGCGTCGGGACCGGCGTAGCCGTCGTCGGGATCGTAGATAACCGTGTCGCCCATGCCGATCAATGTGTAGGGGACCGTCGAAATCATGCCGCCCATCGAGTCGATCAGGTCGCCTTGGCCGGGCAGCGATGCGATGATGAAAGCGAGCGGAAGGGATTGCACGGATTCGCCGTCCAACGTGACCAGCGATTGCAAGGTTTCGGATACGGAGACGGTCGCGTCGAATGCGATGGGCGGGCAGGTGACGCCGTTGGGGGCCAGGCGCAGCGACCAGTTGTTCAGGGCGCCGGTGTCGGAGCCGGCGTTGTCGGAGACGGTCAGCGTCCAGACGCCCTGCGATCCGCCGAAATCGAAATCGGCCAATTGGCCGGGTCCGTCGGGAATGGTGCCGTCGCCGTCGTCGTCGTACCGAGTGATGATGTTTTCGGTGGTGCCGCCGGTGCGGTTGTGCAGCCGGACGGTGACACCGCCAGGTGATTCCAATTCGACGATTAGGTCGCCGATGTAGGTGTGGGTGATGTCCACGTCGAGGTCCACGTCGCCGACGCAGAACGCGTCGTTTACCGTGACCGTGCTGGTGATGTTGGTGTTGTCGGAGATGGGCTGGGGGACGTCCAACGGGGCGTAGACCAGTCGGCCCACGTCCAACGCCACGTCGCGGGACGCATCCCCCGTGCCGCCGGACGTGTTGTCGAAACCGACGCTTCCGTTGTAAAGGCCGGCCGACAGTCCGTTGGCGACCGCCGAAATGCCGACGGTGACGATGGTGCTGTCGCCAGTGCCGGTCAATGTCAGGTTCAGCGGACCCGCGACGCCGTTCAACGATATCCACGGGTCACTGGCCGTTACGGTTATGTCCACCGGTGTGGGTTTGGTGCTGGTCAACGTGTAGTTCAGCGTTCCCGTGAACGGTCCGCCGAGCGGACCACCGGAAATAAACGCGGCGGCGGGCGTGGTGGTGAAGTCGGTGGCGCCGACCTCGATGTTGTGGGTAACCGTGGTGGTGCGGGTGTTGGTGACGTCATCGAACGCGACGGGTGTGCTGTACAAGCCCGAGGCAAGTGAACCCGGCGAATTCAGTGAAACGGTCACCATGGCCGATCCGCCCAACGCGGTCAGCGTGCCGGTGACCGGTCCGGCGCCGCCGTTCAGCAGCAAGGGAGCGTCGCCGATTCCGATGCTGACCGAATAGTCCACGTCGTCGGGCGAAGGATTGGTCAACGTGTAGGCCACGCTTCCCGGCGTGAACGGTCCGCCGACCGCACCGACGTGGGTCACGTCGCCGGCCGGACTGACCTGCAACCCCGCCCCGCTGATGGTGTCGATGACCAGGGTTCCGGTGTTGTCGGGGTCGAGCCAGAATTTCAACTGCGTGGCCGACGTTCCGCCGCCGGTCCACGATCGCGAGAACTTGCCGTACCAGTCGGACGTTTGACTGCTGCAGGAAGCGAACCCGCCGTGGAGCTGGCCGATGATGTGGTGATCCTGGTTGAACAGCGGCGACCCGGACGAACCCGGTTCGGTGGTGCCCACGTCCCAGTCCTCGATGCGTACGTGGGTGCCATCGCCCGGCACGGGGTTTTGCAGATACGTGGTGGTAGTGGTGGGTTGGAATTCAAAACTGATGCGTTTTTCGTCGGTGTTGGGGTGATGGATGGCGACGGCCGACGCGGCGTCGGCGCCGGTGGCGTCCCAGCCCGAGAAGGTGACCATGTGGGCCGGGTTGGGGGCTTCGTCCAACTCCACCAGCGTGAAGTCGGACGTGGAGGACGTCGCCCGGAAGAACGAACCCGTCTGGAACTCGTTCAGCACACCGTTGGGTGCGCCGCCGCAGGTGGACGTTTCGTAATTCCAGAACGTGACCAGGCTGGCCGCGTTGCCCGCGTTGATGCCGCAGTGGTTGGCGGTCATGAAATAGGGGGTCAAATCCTGGCGCACGTTGTTGACCATGAAACCGGTGCAGAACGTTCCCCCACCCGTGGAAATGACGGCCACCGACGGAATCTCGTTCCGCCAGTCGTCGCCTTCCGGGCAGACCACATCGACGTTGCACGCGCCGGAAAACGTGTCGCCCGTTCCGAATCCGCGGTAGCCGACGTTGATCCTGCCCAATTCGAGATCGAGCTTGTCGCGCTCGTCGGCGGGCAGCGTCACCTCGACGACGATCGATTTCGATAGAATCGGAGGCGTCCATAATTCGTGGTGCGCCGCGTTGTCCTTGGCCGTGAAGGGGCGGAGGACATGACCATAGTCGGCGGCATAGACCATCAGCGTGCCGCTGTTCGTCATGCGATAGCGGGTGAACCCCAGGTTGATCGATTTGGCATTGGGCGATTCGATGGCCAATCGCCAGACCCATTCGTTGCCGGTGCGATCCCATTGTCCGTGGGTCGCGGGCGAAATGCGGACGTCGCGCGGCAATGCGAAGCGCGGAGGCAAGCCCTGTTGTTCGCGCGCCCCGTCCTCGACGCGAACCGCGTCGTAGTCGATGGCGTCGGATGCCACGCGCGCTGCGTTTTCGACGGCGGGTAGCGACCGCACCTGTGCCGTGGGTCGCGGCTGACCCGAGCGATCGTCGCCGGCCGCCGCCGTGATCGGTGCGATGGTCGCGACGACGGATAACGTCGTCAGGATTCCCGTCAAACCGAACCGCCCCGCCCTGCGTCCACGCCGATGCGTCGTATCCATGGTGACCCCATCCTTCCGATGCGAAATGATCAACCGCCCCGGACGCGGCCGACGGAACTGACGGTCCCCGCCGGGTCGGATGTCGATACCCTCCTGCCGTTGGCGATCCCGTGTGCGATGTCGCTCGCTGGTCAACCGGTGCGTAACCAAGATCGCTCCGGTCGATGGGCCGGAACCCATCGGCGGCTCGCCGTCAACATTGTGGCGAATTCGGGTCCGGACGGCAAGGAAATGTGCGCCCGACGCACCATTTCCCGTGTGGCCGGCTGTGGTGTTTCGGACTCGTCGCGGCTTCGCGAACCGTCGCAGGCGTCCCAGCGATCCGCAGCGGCTTTCCATGATCGGGTGGCACGGGCAAGCGCACCCCCTCGTCCGTGTTTAGCGTCTCCGGGAGTTGCCTGCCGCAGGCAGGCCTGAATGTAGCCCCGCGTTCCAACGCGGGGTATGCCGGAGACGCCATGGCGCCTAGTCCCGAAGGGACGGCTGAAACCCCACGGAGCGCTTCAGCCGTCCCTTCGGGACTATGGGTTCCCGGCGGTGCCGTCATCCCAGCACTGAAGTGCTGGGCTACACTCACAGCGTCCCCAAGGGACGCTAAACACATACGAAGCCCATGCCACGGAGTTCACGATCCGAGCGCGCCGAGCAAATGCAGCATCAGCGCATTCTGGGCGTGCATGCGGTTTTCGGCCTGGTCGAAAATCGCGGAATGGGGCAGCCGCGACGTGGTGTAATCGATCTCGTCGCCGTAATGCGCCGGCAGGCAGTGTAGAATGGTCACGTCGCGTTTGGCCGGCTTGATGGTTTCCGCGTTAATCGCATACCGTTTGAAAATCTTCCTGCGGGCGTCGGCCTCGGCCTCCTGGCCCATCGACGCCCACACGTCGGTGTACATGACGTCGGCCGCATCGACGGCGGCCAGATCGTCGGTGACGGTGATCTTCGAACCGGTTTCACGACCGACGGTTGTCGATTGCGCCGTGACGTCGGGTTTGGGTTCGTAACCCCGGGGGCAGATGACGGTCATGTGCATGCCCATGCGGGCGGCGCCGAGCATCAGCGAATGGGCGACGTTGTTGCCGTCGCCGACGTAGCACGCTTTCATGCCCTTCAATTGGCCGCGGCGTTCGATGATGGTCTGGAAGTCGGCCAGTATTTGGCAGGGGTGCTCGTAGTCGCTAAGCCCGTTGATGACCGGGACGCCGGCGTGTTTGGCGAGATCCACGACGATGTCGTGCCCGAACACGCGGGCCATGATGATGTCGACATAGCGCGACAGCACCATGGCGATGTCCTCGGTGGTTTCGCGCTTGCCGAGGCTGATGTCGGTGGGGGCGAGGTAGATCGCGTGCCCGCCCATCCGGGTCATGCCGGTTTCAAACGACACCCGCGTGCGCAGCGACGGCTTCTGAAAAATCATGGCCAGGGTTTTGCCCAGCAATGGGGTTTTTTCGGGGCGCGGGCCCTTCGACTTCAGTTTTGCGGCCGTTTGGAGGACGGCCTCGATTTCGTCGGCCGAAAAATCCAACATGGAAAGGAAATGCCGACCCTTCAGTTTCAACCCCATCGCATCAACCTCCGGATTCCGCGCTGCCGCCGCCCGCGGCGTCGGGTGCGGCGATGGTGATTGTAACCTGATCGGTGTTCGTGCCGCCACGGTCGTCGGTCACGGTCAACTCGAAAGTGCGCTCGCCGGGCGTCGCCGGGGCCGTGAACGACGGCGTCACCGAATCCGGTCCTTCCAGATCGACGGCGTCGCCGGTGGTTTGCACCCATCGGTAGGTTCGCACCTCGCCGCCCATGCGGATGATCAAATCGTTGGGTTCGGCACAACAAGTGATGACGTCCTCGTCGGTGCTGAACGATCCGTCCAGGAGCACGAAATCGCCGACCGCGACAGCCTGATCCGGCCCGGCGTTGGCCACCGGGTCGATATTCGCCGGGCAGGCATTCAAGAAGTCCGCCGGCTCGCACATTTCAATGGTGCAGGCGGACGACAACAACCCGCAGGCCGCAACGATCCATGCTATTCTGACCATGATGCACCTTCCTCGCGACATCCGGTGGCGAATCAGCCGTGGTTATTTTAGGGCGAAAGGGTCGTTCGCATCAACATGGTCATCGAGTTGTCCGGCGGCAAGGCGGCCGCATGTTCGTGGGCTGCGATTGCGTTGCGGCGTTATGGGCCGACGGTTGCGAAGACGGCGCCGGAGGAGAAGCAGTTGAGGGACGTGGGGACGGACGGGTCGGGCAGGGTGTCGAGCTGCCAGCCGGGGCCGCGAATGATGGCGCGGCACCAGAAGTTGTAGGAGGTGTTCTGAACGCCGTAGCGCGGATAGCGGCCGGGGTCTAGTTGGGGGCGGAGGTGTCCTTTCATGCGGACGGTGGCGGCGTGGCCGTCGGAGAAGGCGGATTGGAAGGTCCAGGGTTCGTTGTGCCAACCGCGGACGAGCAGGGTGTTGGGCGGGGCGATCGTGCCGCAGGCACCGGAGACGTAGTTTTTTCGCCAGGCGAAGAGGCCGGCGTTTTCAATGAGCAGAATGGTTTGGGCGGGGTTGGGGACGCGTGAGAGCGGCCGGAAAAACGGCGAGACGCTGTGCAACGTGCAGTTACCGCCGGCCAGGCCGACCCACAGGTTGTTGGAGGCGTAGCTGTTGCCGTAGTGATCGAACGAGGTCAGGCGCGACGCCCGCCAGGCGTTGTAGTGGTGACCGGAGTAGCCGGTGTCGGCGGGACAGCGGAAGACGTCGAGGTTGAGCTGTGCGTCGTCCTGCCAGTTCACGTTGTCGGGGCCGGGGTCGTTGCGGAAATCCGGAAACGGGTCGCCGAAGAGGATGCGGTTCAAGGGGCGGGTGGCTGGGCCCCGGCCGTTCTGCGTTCCCCACAAGGAACTGAGGGGATCAGTGCCGGAGACGGGCGAGCCCTGGCCGGACTTGCCGCCCCACTCGTACATGCCGAGGGTTTCGGCGCCGATGCCCATGCGCGGATGATCGGGGACGGCGCGTTCGTTGGAGTCGAGGGCGGCGTGGACCATGGCGGCCTGACCGATGCGGCTGAGGTTGTCGAGGCAATGGACGGTTTTGCTCGCGCGGCGGAATTGGCCGAGCGTGGGGAGGAGCACGATCAGGAGAGCGGCGACGGCGGTCACGGTGGAGACGAGTTCGACAAGTGTCGCGGCGCGGCACTGTCCCAAGTGGCGGCGTATCCGTCGGGATCCCGGTCCGTTGAATCGCGTCATGGCTCGGTCCCCACGATCATGGCGTCGAGGGCGTTGAAGTCGAGCAGATCGACGCGGCCGTCGATGTCGAAGTCGAACACTTCGCAGACGAGGTCGAGATTGAGCGCGTTGTCGCCGCGGTAGCAGGCCTGGAAACGGCCCCAATCGATGAGGTTCACCAGCCCGTCGGCGTCCCAATCGCCGAGATCGAGGCTGGGCAGGCCGGCAAGATGCATGACAGGAGATGAGAGTGCCACCTCGCCCAGTTCGGAACGGGCGCCGCGATAGCGGCGCAGGACCGGTACGGCCCAATCGGCGGTGTAAAGCAAGTTCGGTCCCGCGCCCGCGAGCGCGGTGGCGCGAATGCCGGTGGACGGCAGTCCGGCCGGGCAGCAATCGAATTCGCCGGCAGCATGCGATTCGCCCGGTTGATTCGCCGCCAGGCAGTTAAAAATGTTTTCGTCGAGGGGATCGATGGTTGCGTCGCAATTCAGGTCGGCGGCGCGGCAACCGAAAGGAATGGCACCCGAGTGGCCGACGGCGCAATCGAAGATGAGTCCGGCGTCCGCGGCATCGATGTCGCCATCGCGGTCGAGATCGGCATCGCAAGGGCAGTCCGTTCCCAGCGCGGCCGAGGTCAACCGTCGGCCCGTGGCGGCGTCGAGGGTGTGGAGGGTGCCGGGGTCGGAAGCGTCGGAAACGATCAGACGATCGGGTTGGACGGCGGCGGCGACGGGGCCGAACATGGAAATGAGATTGGTCGTGCCGACATCCAGCCGCGAGACCGGACCGGTCAGGCCGTCGGATAATTCGTAGATGGCGTGTTGCAGCAAGTCGGTGATGTAAAGTCGTTGGCCGATGGCGACCATTCCGCCGTACAAACCTGAACCGAACCAGGTGGATGTACGTTCCATGATCTCGCCGGTTTCGGCGCTGATGCGCTGCAGCAATGGAAACCGGCCGGAACCGTCCAAAAGGAACAGGTCGACGCCGTCGAACGCCAGGCCGCGACCGCCAAGGGTACGCGCGTCGGGGAGGGCGTGCGATTGGATGATGTCGCCGGTGTCGGGATTCAATTCGATGATGGGATCGGCGAGGGGATCAGACGTCACGGCGAAGAGGCGCGTCGGTTCGCCGATCGGACCGACAGCGCCGGCGGGCGCCGGCGGGCTGACCGATCCGGTTTGCGACAGATGGATATCCAGTTCGTAACGGGCGGACTCGCAACAGGCGGAGACCGTTCCGCTGCCGGAACACGCGGCAAGTGGATCGTAAGCCGTGTTCTGCGGGTCGGACACGCCGATGAAGTAATCGCCGGTTTCGTCGAGAATGACGCGTAACGTGGAATCGACCAACCGCGGCGGCAAAGTGCCAATGGGCGGCACGTTCGCGACGGCGAGTTCGTTTCCGTCGGCATCGAACAGACGCACGAGCTTGTCTTCCGAGCTGCCGCACAACGTGCTGTTCAATCGCAAATCCAGCGCCGCGGGGGCCGAATCGAGACGAATGGCGACGAGATCGACGTCGGCGCCCAGGTCGGGGCAGGAGCCGTCGCCGATGGCGCCGCGGACGCAGACGTAATGGCCGTCGTCGACCAGGACGAGCGGCGCCTGATGGACCGAGTCATCGGGTTCGGTGCCACACCGTGGCAGCGGATCGGACGCGATGGCGATGTCCAGATGATAGGAGCCGGTCGAACCGGGCCCGCCGTCGAGGTGGTGGAGGGCGAGGGGCGTGGCCGCGGATCCCGGTGATGGATTGGGGACCAGCGCGTCGGCCGGTGGACGATCGCCGGCGCCCAAGACGGCCAGGTGGTATTTTTCGCGGGCGGCGGCGGGCGGGACGAGTGCGTCGCGGCAGGTGCGTTGGAATTCGCCGCGGATGAGACCGTCGTCGTCGGGATAAAACGTCCGCAATCGCCGGCCGAAGTCGTCGTAAAGATGGGCGACGGGCAGTAATGCATCCGGCCCGCCGGTCGGCAGTACGTCGCATTCAAGTCGTTCGTCTAGGGCCAGGTCGAAACGGTAGAAATCGACGTCGCCGCGAAGTTGCCCGAATTGACCGTCGCCGACGGAAGCGTCGAAACCCGCGGTTCCGGGGGCGGCGAGGCCGGTGGGGGTCGATTGCAGCACGGAATCGTTGGGTTCGAGCGGGCCGCCGGGGTTGGTGAACGGTTCCACGTCGATGGCAAGGTGGTAGAAACCGGTGTAGCCGGTGACGTCGTGGCCGGGAACGAAAATGGACGTCGATTGCGGCGTGCATATTTCGGTGAGGGTCATATCGACGCTATTGACGATGACCTCGACGAGCCCGGGTTGAAAGACCGCCAGCCGGATGGATTGCGTGCGCAAGTCGGGACGCGGTTCGTGGACGGTTTCAAACGTGGCGGTTCCGATGTTGACGAACGCGACCAGGTTCAGCTCGCCGAACGCGGCCGGTTCGGCGCGGACGGAGACGATTCCGGGAGCGGCGAGGTTGACCCCGTAGCGGTCGATGTCGAGCCACTGCGACGGGCCGTCGCCGATGAATTGGTCGGTAACTGTAAAGGGCAGAGAATCGACCGGGACGGGGACGGTGTCGTTGGGTTCGAGCGAAGAATCGATGGGCGGCGGGGATGCTAGTTCAATTTCGAGTTGGTAAGCCAGCCCAGCAGGCAACACCTGATGGTTGGAAAACAGATTTTCGTTGGGGTCGATTCCAAAAGGACCGGTGCTGGAGATGCCAACATAATAGGTGCCGGGTTCGAGCAAGTACGTATTCAGAACCGGCTGGGAATGAGGCGGGTCGGGTTCGTCGCGCCACGCAAGGTGCACCGCCAACGTGGGATTGGAGGGGCATCGGGCGAACACATGCAGTGCGGCCTCCAGTTCCGGATGGGACGACACGACGCGAGCGGTCAGCATGATCGGATAGGTCGCCTGCGGCGTGACGGTGACGGAGAAGATGTCGGGATCGCGTCCGCGGTCGATGATGCTGCAACAGGCGGTGATGTCACTGTTCAGACCGTGGATGATGACGCCGCCGGAGTCGAGCAGGCCGGTGGAGGCGGCGGCGCTGACGGTGTCGTTGGGTTCGACGTCACTGACGAGAAACGGGGGCGCGGCAAAGACAGCGGGCGTCAATACCACGGCCGCAAGTATGATGGCTGAACTGCGCGCAGCACGACCCACGTACACCTTCGCTTCCCTCCCCGTGCGCCAGGTCGGCCTCGCTCGACCGATCATGCCCCACCCTAGTGTAGGCGCCGGGCGGATGCGGGATCGGCCGTTTTGACGTGAAATGGGCTCGCGCGACCCGGCGAAGCCGTAGTATAATGAAACGGCGGGGTGAATGACAGCGACCGGTGTCGCGGCGGCATCAATTGAGGACCATGCACCTGGAGCGGTTCCACGAGAGCCATTATTGGCTGGTTAGCGGGTTAATCGACGCGATGACGGCGGGTCATGTCCCGCGTGCGTGGCCGATATGGAAGACGGCGTTGGTGACACGCCGACGAAAGCGGGCCGGCGAGATTCCGGAATCGCCTATCGGACCGATGAGCGGTCTGCGGAATCGGCGGTACAATAGCGACCATAGGCAGCAACGATAGGCGTTTCGCGCATGCAGGTCGGGGTAATCGGGGCGTTGGGACGGGTTCATGCCATGCCATCTGGGACTGATCCGCACTGGAAACGATTGGGTCGGGACGTGAAAACGCCGGCAGGCTCCGCATTCATCCTGTTGGTCGCGGTTTTCGGGGGAGTGGTCGGCGTGTCGCCCGTCCGGGCGCAAAACGATGAGGACGATGCGTCGCGGACGGAGCGTGGCGGAGACGCGGGGGAAACAGCGGACCCGCCACCGATGACGCAGGAGGTGGCGACGCGGGCCATGCGCCAATTCGATGCGTTCGGCGAGCAATTGAAACGGCTGGGCGATTGGAATCAATACGCGGACGATCTGGACGGGTTGTTTGAGGACATCTGGAAGAAGAACAACTGGAACAGTGAGCCGGATCAGTTCGCCAAGCGACTGATGCGGGAGGTGGAGCGCATTCCGCCGTGGCAGGTGACTGAGCGGCTGGACCGATTCACCGATCTGCTGGGCGAGCGATATCAATTCAACATGGTGCAGCGCACGAAATTCAAGACCCGCGTCTACGCCGAGTCGTTCGGGTTGATACTCGGGCATTCGGACGTCATCGCCAAGCAGCTCCGCGAATTCGTGGAGAGGGAATCGAGCGGCGGACCGATCACGCCGGAGATGGTCCGGCGCTGGACCGAGGAATCCGAGCCGCTGATGCAGGACATGCTGACCCGCGTCGAGCGATTGGCCGATTCGGCACGGTCGAGCATGAAGCCGGAGCAGGCGAAGCTGTTCGACCAGGACTACGAACGGTTTTTCCGGCGGATGGATTACATCCATCAGTTGCGAAACAAATGGCGGCACGGGAAATGGGAGCCGGCCGATTGGGGCGCCTTCGGTGGGGCGACGGCCAAATCGGACGCGCCGGGCGCGGAACAGCAACCCGCGGCTCCCATGGGTGAAGTGCCGGCCGGAATCGATCCGAAGGCGCCGCGCGTGGTCGAGGCGGAGCGCCGAATGAACGTGGTGCGGAGTTACGTGGCCGAGGACGCGAGTTCGTGGGGTCGATGGGTTCAGTGGTTCGTCGCCGTTTACGAACTGGACGCGGGTCAGCGTGACGCGATCCAATCCATTCTGACGGAATTGGAAGCGAGAGCCGGGCGATTCCGAACGCAACACGAGCAGGAATTGGTCGCCGTGCAGCCGGCGGACCGGGAATCGTCCGAGGCGTTTCAGCCGTTGCGCGACATGTTTGAGGAACTAAAGACGCGTTCCATGGCGCTGCTGACGGAACGACAGCGGGCGACGTCGGTCGTTCCGTCGGAACCGATCGTGGACGAGGCCGGCGCGGCGCAGCCGGTGAAGCCGAGACCGAAGAAGGACTGACGTGATCGACACGGGACGCCGACCCGACGTGGGACGCTTCGAAAGTCAGGCCGCCCCGTGGGGCTGTGGTTGGGAGCGGTTGATTGGGTTGAATCAAGCCCGCCGAAACCGTCGAAATACCATGACGGAAGGGCAACGGATTAGCGGGGCGCGTCGGGATGTCGAAACGCCGGCCTGAAGGACCACGATTGAAAAGCGTCCATCAACAACGTCGCGCATGCAACCCGTGGCGGATTGCGAGCGGGATCGCCGCCGTCGGCGCGCTTGCGTCTACGGTCGTGCTCGCGCAGGTGCCACCGTCGGGTCGCCCTGGTTCCGCGCCGCGACCGCCCGATCCCACCACCGCGCAGCACACGCCACTGGAAACGACGCGCCCGTTTTCATCGACCGCATCCCGTCCCGTCGGCCTGTATGCCCTGCCGACCCTTCCGGGCGCAACCGGGTTATCGCGCGGCTCGCGAGTCACCATTCCGCCGTCGGCGTGGGCCCGGCCGAGAGGCTTGCCGCCGGGCAGCGCGTTGAGCGGCGCGGATATCGAGGTGACCGGAATGGCGTCGATCCTTCGCGCGCGCATCCAGCGGTCCTTGAACGTGCCGACGGCGAATTCGGCCGGGTTCGACGCGGGAGTCGATCGCGCCGGGTTGGCGCCGGCGATTCAGACCCCCGGTCCGACGGCGTCGAGCGACCCGACCGAGACGGTTCGACCGATTTCGGACGTTCTGAGCGAGCGCATCACCGGATTGTGGCGATCCCGGATCGAGGATGGATGGTCCCATGTCCGGGAAGGGGCGTTTGGGCGGGGCCATGCCGCGTTTGACACAGCGGCGACGCTGAATCGCGAAGACACGGAAGCGGTTTTCGGGCAGTTGGTGGCGACGATCGGGATGAAGCAATGGAACCGTGGGGTGAACACGCTGGCGGTGCTCCTGGAACGTGAATCGAATGCGGATTCGACGGGGCCGAGACTTTTCGATGCGCGCGGCGCGCTGCGGGAGAGGTTCGCCCCGGGCGAGGCGTTTGATGACTGCCTGAAAGCATTGGCCGGCGTCGCGTCGGCGACCGATCGGCCGGAGATCCTGGCGATTCAAAGTGTCATACTATGGCACGCAGGAGACCGCACGTCGCGGATCGAGGCAACCGCCGCGGCCGGGCGCATTCAGCGCGCCTTCCCGACGTCTCGGTGGGTGCGGCTGCGCGGCATGATGGACGCGGCCGTGAATCGGGCGTCCTCGCCGGCGGGCGATTCCGTCGACTAAATAGGAACGCGCAAAAGGGAAACCGGGTTTCGTCCGCCCTACGGGCGGGAAGAAATGGGGATCCCGATCCAGGGACTGAAGTCCCTGGCTAAATAACTCCCCACAATAGGGAAACTGGTCTATGCCGCCTTGGAACGCAGATACGCATGGCGTTCGACTTCAAATGGTCTGCGGTGTTCGAGCCACTCGAACACCGTGTTCAACAGATCCTCCA
>JABFSN010000114.1 GCA_013140575.1 Phycisphaerales bacterium
GCGTCATTCCGTGACTCACCGTAGCAAGGGCCTCCCGCCCATGTCTTCAAGTGGCACGGGCTTCCAGCCCGTGTTGTCATCCTCGTCGTTCGATCGGTTCTGTGGACATCCCGCCCGGCTCGGCGCCACCGCGGCGTCGACGCCACGGAGCGTCACTGACGGCCGCAACGAATTGGCGCGGTCCAATCCGCGAGGGCGTCCGAACCCCGGACGCGAGTCCGGGGCCGACCGTGTGATGACGCGACCGGCACGGCGGATGTCCAAGCGCGCGCCGGTTGCGCGCGCGTAAGAAAAGGGCGGACGTCGCAGCCCGCCCCAATCCACTTGAACCGATTGCCCGCCCCGCTACGCGGCGATGGCCGATGGCGAACGCTGGCCGATCAGAATCGTCCCCATCGACAGTCCGCCCAGCAGAAGCAGCAGCAGGCCCCACTCGGAAACCGTCGGCACGGTCGGCACAACCAGATGAAGCTGGTCGTCGAAGGGTCGGGCGTCCTCCCCCGCCTGACATTGAAGCACGCCGCCACCATCGGACACGAAGCCGGCGAACGGCGGCAAGAACGCTTTCAATTCCATTGAATCACACCATGCGTTGTCGATCTGGTTCATCAGCCCCTCTTGGTCATCGATGTACTGCTCGATGGGTCCGCCGTCTGAATAACAGAACTCAGCCTCGTCCAGCTTATCGAACAGTATTTCTTCGAGCGCGTCAAAACTCCCCTGCGCGTCCGCGGGACAGTTATTGGGTGGAACCGGCGCCGTACAGGCGTTCGCGGGCACGGCCGCGATGAAGTCTTTGACAATCTGGTACGCGTTCTTTCCGACGTAACCGGCCTGGCTGGACGTTCCCGTGTCGTTCTTCTCGTCGATGTCCGTGTGGGTCGAATTATCGATGCCGATGTTGGTGGACCCCTGCACGTTGCTGGCGCCGTTCATTCCGACGCGCGATGTGGACCAGATGTTCACCCCCGTAGCGACATTGCGGGGCAACTTCTCGTCGCCGACGCCGACGGAATCGACCTGAACAAGCAAGTCGATCCAGATGTTGCATTCCGCGAGAGCCTCCGCCACTTCAATGACCGAATCCGCGCCCCAACTATGACCGACGAGAATGACCGGTTCATTGGGGTCCGCCTGCTTGGCCGCCTTGATTTTGGCGACCACAGCGTTTTGGGCGCTGTGCGAGCCGGAATAGGTCATGCCCGGGATCATGCCCGCGAAGTCGCTTGCCATGACGACCACCCCGGTCGGACCACTGGAACTGGAGCTGCTGGAGCCGAATCCACTCAAGAAAATACCGATCGCGTGCGAATGGGATGAACACAACAACACGGAACCGCACATCAAGATGGGGATGCTCCGCGGCATCGATCGGTGTTCCGGCATAATCGTCTCCTTTTCCTCTCCGCATGCGCGCGCCGCGCAACACGCCCCAACGCAATGACTCAGACTCCGACAGACAGCACCAACGCCACACATCCTTCGCAAACCGAATCCCAGCTATCCCCGCGGCAACCTCGCGCAGGCATCCTGTCCGTGTGTCTTGCCGCCGGGCGCCGACACCGCGTCCGGGTGGGATAGGCTCCAAGACCAACGAGGGGCGGGCGACGATCCGCCCGCCCCCCGGGATTGAGAATCGCGCATTAACCGATTGCCCCGGCCGATCGCGTGAGCCGCCTGCCCCGAACGGCCAGTGTCCCAGCAATCAGCACGACAAGACCAATCAGGACCATTCCCCATTCGGTGACGGCGGGGACCGGACCAGTGAACCTGATTGTCGACTGAGTCAGCGTTGCGACCGTCACGCCAGGTGCGGTTATGTCATGGAACGCTACCGGGCCACCGGTCAGGAGCAAATAGTCACCAATGGCTGGCGGCACGGCGTGGATCGTTCCTTGAAAAACCGCCGGACTGACCGATACCAGCGTCATTCCTGCGGTCTCGATCTTGAGGAAGAAGCTAATGGTCGCCGCGGCCGGGAATTCCGTGTCCTCTAAGGACAGAATTGTGCCGGTTGATGTTTCGCTGGGGTTCAGACTCGCGGCCACGATCTCGTCGATACCGATCGTCCCGTTCATGACGAGCGAATTCCACGTCAGGTTTCTCGGTGTAGCAGGGGTTGTGAAGCTATCAACCTCCGCGACTGCTTGGTCTCCCCTCATACGGTATTCTAAATCAGATCCCAAGACCGTGAAGCTTCCACCGCAATAGCCCCACGAGAATGGGTTATGGCAAAAGAAAGTTGCTGCCAGCGTCGAGGGGACCATTACTCCGATGGACACCAACAACGCGGCAATCACAAACGTGCTAAATCTTCTCACTTCTGTATCTCCTTATGTCTTTTCAAAACGTCTTGTTCTTCTACGATCGAACTCTGCATCGAACACGCCGCACGTCCACGCCCAGCTTCAGGCGTCTGCGATACGTGTTCCGGAGAAAAGTACTACAGAACGGCATACGCAATTGGCGGAGCGCGGGGGGCGTATCGCGAGGACGATTCGAGCCTTCGCGGAAGGTGTCGGGTGCATAACCGAATGAAGTGAGAGAATGCGTCGATCCAACGACGCAGCGCCGAGTCCGGTACCGCGCGTCGCGCGCCAAACGGGCCGGTCAGCAGCGCCCCGGTGTTGGCGATGAACAGCGCCACGAACAGATAGCCGAAGAACTGGCCGCCGAGGCCGGTGACGACGAACTCGTTTTGCGTGCCCGCCAGGATGCCGCGTTCCATGCCCGCGGCCGCGGCCAGCAGTTCCACGCCCAGCCAGCCTACGGCCAGCGTCAGTGGGTCGAATCCGTTCCACCGGCGGTAGACGCTCAGCAGCCATCCGAATAGCGCGGGACCGGCCACGACGGCCATCAGCGGACCCATGCCCGGTCCGAACGACTCGCCGGTCAGAAACGTGTGACTCGCCAGAAGGGCCAACCCCCAAAGCCCGCCGCTGACGCCCGCTTGTCCGGGCCGCAGCCAGCGGACCGCGGCGAACAGGGGCACGGCGCTTAACCACCCCAGCCAGAACAGTTCCCGTGCGTGCATCGCCGCCGCGGTGGCCACTCCGCCGACGATCAACGACGACGCGAAGATCAATACCCAAGCGGATCCGCGGTTGGACCGGCGCGACGATTCCGCCCGATGGAATGATCGCCGAAGCGCGTTCGAGGGCATCGACCACGGATGCCGATGTATGGCACTCACCATCGGATGATGTGTAACGACCATCGCTTCTTCCGTTGCTCCCTCGATCGGCGAACCGCACGGTCGGTCTTGTGCCGCGCGATTCAGCGGCCGCGCGGTGCGGCCACTACGCCCAACATAGCAAACTCGGACGCACCTCCGAAAGTCGGAAGTTTGGCTGTCGCATGACTATGTGACAGCTTGTAATGCCTCAAACCGGCCATGAGAATGGCGCGACTGGGCAAGCTGCGCGGGCTTCAGCCCGCGAAGTGCCAGAATGTGACACTCAAACGTCGGGGAGTCGTAAACGAGTACCGCCCGGCATTCAGGCCGGATGAGGGGCGGGCTCGACAGGGCTGACTCGTTCGAATTCGCGGGAGAGATGGGCTGCAAATACCTCGACCAGTAGTTCCGACCGGTTGGAAACACTGAGTTTCCGATACAGGCGTTCAAAATAGGTATGCACGGTGTGCACGGAAATACCGAGATCGGCCGCGATCGCGGTTTCGTTTCTTCCGTCGAAGACGCCGCGGACTAACTGGGCCTCGCGGTCGGACAGGCGCAAACGCTCAGCGAGAGCCCGCCATTCCACCTCGTGAAGCAGGGTGTGCCGGGCCGCGTGATGATCGCCGTCGCGTTTCAAGCTGACGTCTCCCGGTTCGCGTTGCCCATGGTCGGCCCCGATGGGCCGATCGCTGCACCGCGACGTCATTTGACTGATCTGCCTCGCATCGGACCCAACCACGATTCAGACAGGTACGACGGGCCATTGCCGTGCCGGCGGAAAAGGGTCTCGCCGGGAGCGACGTGACCGCATCGTGGAGCAGCCGGCACGGGCCCGCGGTAGTGGAAAAGACCGACCCGTCGAAGCGGGCCAAAGTCTAACCACCTTTGATCGACCTGGCAACAAGAAATTCGTGGATGGGTGTAAATACCCCCATTTTGGGGAATATCCCCCGGGCGGACTCCCATGAAACTTGGCGGAGTCGTGACAACGGCCTATGGTAGAAACTCCTTCGCCCTACCCGCTCCCCAACAGCGGGAGGAAATAGAGAGGGCCGGTGCTTCGGGGCACACGGTAACCGGGGAGAATGAGTTGGCGCTTCCGATTCGATACAATTTATTGAGCATGATGTCGCGGCCGACGAGTACGCTTTCGTCGGTGGCGCTCATCGGGGTGATTATCGGGGCGTTCGCTTATCTGCAGGCGGTGACGGACAGCGCGTTCAACACCATGGTGGCGACGGGCGATCCACACACCCTTGTGGTGCTAAACCGGGCAGCGTTGACGGAGACGGTGTCGGGGTTGGGGAAAGACGAGATCAACAAGTTGCAACTGACGCCGGGGGTCATCGGCGGCGGCGAGGGCGGCGGGGTCGGATCGGGGCCGGTGGTCAGTTCGGAGATGGTGGCGATCAGCAGTGCGTTCACGCTGGAAGATGCGGAGGTGGCGGTCAACACGGCCGTTCGCGGCGTGGATTTTGAGTCGGCGTGCCGCGTGCGGCATGGGAAGGTGACGATACTGCCGGGCGGGCGGACGTTTCAGCCGGGGATGTACGAAGTGATCGTCGGTCAGGCGGCGCACCGGTTGTACCGTGGTCATGACGTGGGCGATGAAATTCAACTGGGGACGCGGGGGTTGCGGTCGTTCAAGGTCGTGGGGGTTTTTTCGGCGGGGGGAACGGCGGCGGACAGCGAAATCTGGGGCTATGCCGAGACGTTGCGCGACGTGTACGGGCGGCTGGGGTATTCGTCGGTGCGTCTGGTGGTGGCGGACGAAACGGGGGCGCGTCAGGCGATCGACTACATACAGGGGCCGTCCGTGAATCTGACGGCCACAACGGAGCGGGAATATTTCCGGGAGCTGAACACCAACCAGATGGCCACGCAGTATCTGAGCTTGGCGATGATCGTGATCATGGGGATCGCGGCGGCGTTCGCGGTGGCGAACACGATGTACGCGGCGGTGGCGGGTCGGACGCGGGAGATCGGGATGTTGAAGGCGGTGGGGTTCGCGCGGGCGAGCATCATGGCGGCGTTCTTGGTGGAGGGGCTGATGGTGGCGGCGTTGGGGGGCGTACTGGGGTGCGTGCTGAGCCTGGTCTGTCACGGGGCGCAGCGGAACATCCTCCCGACCACATTCACCACGGTGAGCTATTCGCTGGCCATCACGCCGAAGATACTGGGCACGTCGCTGGCGGTGGCGGTGGCGATCGGATTGGCCGGATCGATCATGCCGGCGTGGCGGGCGGCGCGGATGAACGTGGTCAGCGCGTTGCGGGAGTCGTAGCGTCGTTTGCCGTTTGCTTCAGACGGAGGCGTCCGTACCGACAACCCGTTGAGCAAGTTTTCGGTGGATTCAACTGCCACCCCGCTGGGGCTTGATGATCCAAGCCCTGCGATTCCGGGGGCTCGCGCCCCCGGCTATTAACTGTCGCCCCTGGCGGGGCTGGGGGGGGCACTATCGCCGCGGTTCGAAGACAATCTGATGTCGAGGAAGATGTGGGCAGTGCCC
This sequence comes from Phycisphaerales bacterium, assembly GCA_013140575.1. Lineage (GTDB taxonomy): Bacteria > Planctomycetota > Phycisphaerae > UBA1845 > UBA1845 > JABFSN01. The sequence continues at coordinate 5,688 of JABFSN010000114.1, forward strand.
ACCCAACGGGATGACGGCGGGTGAAACCCGCCCTACGGATGAACGATTCGTTACACAACAAGGGCGGGCAGCTTGGGCAACTGACCATTTCCCGGGAGCAGCGCCCGGCGACCACGCAGCGCAGTTGGATGATCATGGTCGCGGTGACGGCGTTTGTGGGGCTGGGCCTGGCAGGGGCGGGGTGGTGGTACTAC
>JABFSN010000088.1 GCA_013140575.1 Phycisphaerales bacterium
AATCGCCACCTTCTCCTGCCCTGTGAAATGCCGCCGTTGCTTCGCGTTGTTCATGTCGTTTTCCTCCGATCGGGACCACACTAACCCGCACGGCCGAAAACTCCATTTCCGACTGAAGCAACACACAGCCGCGATCCGCGCGGGGTTCGTAGCCGTCATCCGGGCGACGGGGAAGTGACCCCAATTTCGGCGGCGAGGTTTTCGGTTCACCAACTGGCGCTGCTGAATGACGCAGTAACGGCGGCTAATCCAACTGTAGACCCTCGATGTTCGCCTCGTCGAGCGGTTCCTCCACTGCGTTTCGCAGCCAATTTCGGTCGTAGCCGGCACCCGCGTGGCCCACGACGACGATGCTGATCTTCCCGGCATCGGATTTGTCTGCCAGGTTCGCGATCGCTGAGAACGACTTGAAGACTTGCTCGCGTGTCGCCGGAAAACTGATGCGGACACTTGTCCGCATCGCTGGCTGCGCACCTGGCGGGGTCGGGCCGGGGCCAAACGGAATTGTTTCGGGAGGCATCGCGCCCGGCTCAGGCGGCTTTGTGCCAGGGGGTGTCGAGTCGGGGGGCGGCGCCGCGGTGGGTACGGATGCCGGCACCATGAGGAACCCGTTGTCTAGGTCCACCTCGTCTTCGCTCATCGCGCGGCTTAGCGCCACCTTAGACGGCGCCACCTGATACTTGCCATCTGGCCCGAGAGCAGGCGTTCCTGTGGTGTACGCGAAGATGTTTTCCGCCACGCCGCGAGCCACGGCCCTGCGAATGACGGCGTCGGAACTGATCCGCGGGGGCTCAAGGAAGGCGAAGAAAGCATCCCGCACGTCCCCTGTGCGGACGCCCTGTCGCGGCGCCTCGTCGGGGGCAAGCGATTCGCCGAGCTTCACCCGCTCCGCCATTTTCCGAGGGTGCAGCGTTCCGTGTATCTTCGGCGTACCCATTGTCGTGAGCAATTCCATAACTCGTTCATGCACGCCCGTGGCCTGAAGTGGCCGGCCGCCGACTTCGATCTTCTCCAGGTCCAGCGCGCCGCCGATACCCAAACGCGGCATCCACACCGCGGGATAAAGTTGGCGGAATGCCGTCTCCGCGGCGGCCTCTTCCGTACGCTTGCGTTCCTTGAGCTGGTCGGCTTGGTCCTTCGTCAGGCGATGCTGGCTCTTCTTGGCTTCCACGCGATCGATGGCCATGAGATATCGCACCGCGCGCCGCAGCGATTCCAATGGCTTCTTGTCGGGGATGGCCAGCGCCACGCCGTTGCGGTACTGCCGCGGCGCATCGCCATATTTCGAAAGCAATGCCTTCGAGGCATCTTCTTGCTGGGCGCCGCTCTTGCCGGCGACATCCAGCGGCAGGTAGCCGACTAGGAACCGCGGCTCCTTGTCCGGCAAGTCTTGGCTCGTGGCCGGCCATACCACGGCCTCGGTCTTGCCCGCCAGCTTGGCTTCGAGCAATTCCTTGATCCTGTCGCGGATGCTGTCGGGATCGCGGGCGACCTCCTGCTCGGCGTCTTCGATCAGCTTGGTGACGTTGGGGTCTTTCTTGAAGCAGTACCGTACGCCGTCATAGTGAAGGTAAAGGCAGGAGTTCCGCAGGTCGGACAGCACCGAATTGGCGGTCGTGCTATCCAGGTCCGGTCCGATGCACGCGGCCAACAGTTCCGTCTCCGTCACGCCCGGCGGGAGTGCCTCGATGCCTCCCTCTCGCTTCAACCCCCCGAAGGAGTAAGCCAGGATGCCCGTCGCCAGCCGCAGCGCCGGTCGAACGTTGGCGAGCGCCGGCGTTTCCGTGGCCATGCGATCGTCGATTTTCTTCGCGCGGCTGTTGGGGCCGACAATGTCACTGCGTACCACCGGCGAGTATGCCTGATCGGCGCCCCCCAAATCCTTCAGCAACGCGGCGAGTGTCTCTGCGTCGTTGACTGGAATCTCGGCTGGTCCGAGCAACGCCTTGCCCCCGCCGGATTTTTTCAGGCCGTGAAGGCAGCTCGCCAGAAATCGCAGGGCGCCGCGGGTCTTCTGATAGCCATCAACGCTCGTCCAACGCTCACTCATGATGTCAATCAGGGCCGGGTGAAACGGATACGCTGCCTGTATCCGATTCCGAAGATTGACCATCTGCTCGTCGGCATCCTGCTTGGCCGAGGGGGTCTCCGCCCGCGCCCGCCAGAACCCGCCGACGACGTCCGCATATTCCTTGGCCACCTGCTGGGCTGCCGTCTCCGCTGGCTCAGCCGCCAGCAACCTCTTCCTGATTACGCCCAATACCTCATCACCCTTGACCGGCTCGCGCACTTGATCGACTCGACTGGTCAGGGTGTCGAGCGTCTGGAGCAGCGCGATGTTCCCCATCGCCTGGCGGTGGCTCCATTGCAACGAGTAAACCATCACCGCGTTTCGACTGTTGGAAACTTCCACCGTCAGATTGTGCAGGAAATTGAGTGTCTGGCGCTGCGCCGTCGAATCAAGCACGGCGACCGCTCCCGTGGCCTCGCAATACTTGAGCACCTCATCCAGCAGCAGCAGCACGGGCTTGCCTGCCGCCTCCAACATCATCTTGATCTCATCGCCTTGAGGTGACACGCGGTCTTGGTCGTGCTTCTGAACCACATGGTAAGCTCTGGCCCCGAGCTGCCATGCCAGCCAGCCCCACATGGTGTTGACCGTCTTGTCCTGACCGACTTCCTTGCCGCCCGTAGCCGTAAACTTCTCACCATCGAAAACGGCCACCGCCACCGCACCAGGATCGGCCAGGCCCTTGCACTCCGTGATCGGGTTGAGGCTCTTGCGGGATCGCGCTGCGTGCAACAGCGTTGCCAGCATGTGCGACTTGCCGCCGCCGAACGGGCTGCGGAGCTTAAGCACACGGTTGTAGGTGCCCTTGCCGGCCAGGCTGGCCAGCACTTCCTCCAGCAACATTCGCATGTCGGCCGTCACATAGGTCGCCGCGAAGAAGGCGTCGGGGTCGCGGTAGACCTTCGGCGCTGCCGGGTCGTTCGTGGCGATCGCACCTAAGTCCAGGGCGAACATCGCCTCGGTCAACTCACCCGACTCCACGTCCGGGTGGAGCTTGACCAGTTCGGTCCAGGGTTTAAGGTTGTGTACGCTCATAAGTCATTCGCCCGTGGTTGGTTGTGCGACCGCATACTCGATTACTCAATTTATTACCTAATTGGCGGCCCATTACCTATTTCCCGGTCCTGCGCCACAGCGCGGTACGCCCGCGTCCCAGGCACGTTACGTGGCCTTGCTCGCGCTGCTGCTTGAGCACATGCCGAATCATGTCCACGCTTACGCTGGGGCACTCGCGCTGAAGCTGCGCGATGCTGAAATCCCCGATCATCCGCTTGATGACGCTGACGATGATCCGGCTCTTCTCACCTGGCGGAGCCTTGATGTCGCCCACGCGCTGCTCAAACTCCTTGTACGCCTCGCGCACGATCCACAACGCATAGTTGATGAACGGCCAGGGATTATGCTTCCCCTCGTGCCAGCCCGCCGAACTCTGCTCCAGCGTCTCGTGGTACCGATCCTTGTTCTGCTCGATCACCCGCTCCAGGCTGACGTACCGACCGACTTCCGCGCCCGCGTGATGGCACTGAAGGAGCGACAACAGTCGCGACACGCGCCCGTTGCCGTCGTGGAACGGATGAACGCACAGGAAATCCAGGTTGAACGCCGCCACCGCAACCAGCGGCGGCACCCACCGCTCCCGCGCGCCGTCCGTCCACAACTCCGTCAATTCCGCCATCGCGGCCGGCGTCTTCCTGGCGGGCGTCGGGCGGAATCGGACCCGCTCACGGCCGTCGGCGAACCGCTCGATGATGTCCCCGTCCTTCTCCTTGTACCGGCCCGCATCGCCCACAGCGCCTCTGGCCAGCCGATGCAGCTCGCGGATGGTCTGTTCCGACACCGGCAGCTTCGCGCTCTGCGTGTGGATCAGGTTCAGCGCATCGCGGTAGCCCCGCACCTGCTGCTCATCCCGGTCGCGCAGCGCCGACTTGCCGAACACCAGCGTGCCGATGCGTTTCTGGTCCACCTCCACGCCTTCGATCCGGTTGCTGGACACCGCGCTCTCGATCAGCGCATGCTCGCGCAGCGTTTTGAGCTTCTGAGGTGATTGCTTGGTGAACAGCTCCTGCCGCCCGATGGCCTGGCCCAGCTCCGCCGGCGACCAGGCCGTCGCCGTCGGCACTGTTGCCAGGCCTTTCTTGAATGACCGAAGCGTCATCATTTGGATTTGCGCCCTCCCTCGCCATAATCGAGGGGCATCTGACCCGCGACCTTGTCTTGCTTCGCGGCCTTCTTGCCGACCACTGCGGCCGCGGCGCCCTCGTCGATTAGGCTCCGCCAGTTGGCAAGGAGCTTGCCGAGGGCGGCTTGCTCCGCTGGGGTCGTGCATACGAGTTTGGCGGACTCTTCCTCGCTCTTGCCAGAAAGGGCCGCGCCGGCGAGGGCTTGGGCCAGCACGCGGAGTCGCTCGCGGTCGGGCCGGGCGTCGTCGAGAAACTCATTGAGTTTGCGGGGGCTGTGCTCAATCAACCAGAGGATTCGATGAAGCGCGTCAATCAGCGGGGCGGGCTGGCCATTCTCGCTGGGCTGGCCGAGCTTGGTGTCGTCGCCGCGCTCGGTGTAGTCGCGGGCGCGGTACTTGGCCTTCTTCTTCTCCACCAGCGCGTGTTTGCCGTCGCTCAATCCCTGCGGGCCGTCAAGTTCCACATGCTGGGCGTAGGTGAAGACGATCGCCTCGCCGGCGTCGATTTCGGCGATCTTGTAGACGAAGCGCCAGAGCACATAGAACCGGCTGGCGGCGTCTACGGCGCTCAGCTTCCCGCCCGTTACCCCGGAAAGCTTGTCCATCATGCTGTCGAGCACGACGCCCTCGACCTCGGCCAGAAACTTCGCGGCCGGCACCTCCTCTCCGTTGGCGTACTCGACCTTCTCGTACTTGGTGAACGCCCGCAGCCCGGCCCCAACGCACGCGATCACCAGGTCGGCACCGGCGATGCCCATCTCCCACAGCGTCTCCACCCGCTCCCGGACGATGTGGTGTAACTCGGGTTGAACGTCTAAATCGTATTTGCCCGCTCCGGCGGATTGGGCGCGCTTTCGCGCGACCAGAGTGATGCTTGATGCAAGTGCTGCCGAGTCTTGTGCGCGCAACCGACCTGTCTTCTCCGTGTCGAGCGGCCAAGCTTCCGTGACGGTGAACCCTGCTTTTCGGAGAGCATCTACGAGCGTGGCCCACCCCATGGTGGTCTTGTGGGCGTACACGACGCTCAATGATGCGCCAGATTTCAAGGTTCTTCTCGCCTCGCAGAAGGCGTTGAACATCATTTCTTCGTAGGCTCGAAATGCCTTCTTATGGTTCCGATCATGCCGCATTGGCTCGGCAATCGCCTCGTTCTTCTTCGGAGTGAGCAACGAACTGAAATGTTCACGCTTCGCGCCCCCAAGCGACCGCTTAAGCCAGACATAGAAGAAATCCGACAGGTCGGCATATGGAATGTTGTCGTAATAGGGCGGGTCCGTGACTGCACCGTCGAAATACTCGTCGGCGAACGGCAATGATGTTGCGGAGCCTCGCGTCACGACTGCCGACAACGGCGAGTCAAAAGTCTCGATTGCGGCCGGGACATCTGCGATTGCGGATGGCCAACTCGCCGCTTCCGGGTTGAAAACGTTGGACTCTGCGAAATCCCAAACCATTGGAAGCGCGTGGCGCCCGAAAGTGTGTACAACACCGCGCCCGCCTGTGTAGTTAAAGACGCAGGCTACTGAGTTGAAATCTGCGATTCGATCTACCATACTGGACAGCAAGAGATGCACTGCTTCCGAAGCAGATGCGCCACTTCCCAAACGAGGCATTTCTGCTGCGGCGTCGCGAACGGCAGCGCAAAGCGCAACCAAACTGGCCTGCTGACGTGTCGTGAAGAGATCGCCCCACGTCTTGAGGCCGTATGGCTGTACGCGAAATCCCAATGTGCCGTAGGGTGGTAGAGGCTCATCTGGAACTGTTATTCCGCCCTCGGCGATGAGACCACTCAAGACTTGAGCAAGTTCGACTGGGTCCGGTGTCAGCCTGTCGACGTCGGCGTCGCCGAGATAAACTTTCCCCAATGTGCCTCGACGCGGTAGACACGCGACGGCCATCAATTGCAGTGAGAGGCGCTGCGCCATGCCTTCGCTCTTGACGTAATTGTTGTCTGCAACGGTGCCGCAGAACGGGCAAGTCGCGTTTCCTCCGATTGAGAACTCCTCGGGGTCGAAGCCTAGCCCTGCCTCATCGTCGGACTCGACCGCTTTGAAGGCGACGCGCTTGTCATCTTTACGAATAAGTACTCGTAGCGCGGCGTAGCGCCCGTCTTTCTTGCAGAGCCACGTCTGTCTGACAAGGGGCACCGTCGCCCCACAGGTCGGATTTTTGCAGCGGACGGTCCGCGTCCACAGGTACGCGACGGGCATAAGATAGCCTGGCGGGACCTTCGCGTTGCCGGGATCGTTGTCGTCCTCCTCGACCTGCATCTTGATCTGCTTGCCGCTGGCGCCTTTAGTCGGCGCGTCGACGTCGTCCTTGCCGGGCTTGTAGTGAGGGTCGGAGATGAGCGGGTAAAGGTCGCCGATTTCCTTGCGAACGCGTTCGAGCACCCAGTTGCCCCAGTAGCGCACTTCGGCGGCCAGGCCGCCCCATGAGCGAACGACCCCCTCTGTGTCTCCCCCTTGGGAAGGGGCAGAGATCATGGGTGGGCCGGTCATGCCGCGGACGGCGGGGTCGGGTTTGCCGTACTTCTGCGGGTAGACCAGCGTGCAGAGCTGGATGATGTGGGCGACGGGGTTGAGGTCGAGGGCGTAGGCTTCGCAGCCCAAGCGGAGCGCTTCGAGCGGGATCGCGCCGCCACCGGCGAACATGTCCAGCACACGCGGGCGCGGGGCGCGACCAGCGACGATGTCGTCGTAGGTGACGACCGTTTTGTCAGGCGGCCATTCGAACTCGTTGAGCCACGAAGGGGCACCTTCAGCCCAACCCTCACCCGCGAACGGGAGAGGGAGCTTGAGCGCTTCGACCAATTCCCGCGTAAGTCGATCGGCGTGGGCTTCGAGGATGTGCCGTTGGGCCTCGACAATCGCCGCTTCGGTCTCGCGTTTGAGTTTGATGTCGGCGGGCTTGGTCGGGTTGGTCTTGGGGTAGCGGCAGAGCTTGGTGACAAAGTCCCTGGCGGCCTTGCGGTTCAGCCCCTTCTTCTTGCCGTTGGTGATTTTCTCCGCCTTGGCGGCGTCGGCGGGCGGGTTTTTGAGGTCTACGTCCTTTACCCACCGATCCGCGGGCACGAGCGAAGCGTACACGGCCGCGCGACACGCCACCAACGGCCGACGCGCCCACCACAGGTGCAGCGTCGAGATATGCCCCTTGCGAACGCTCTTTTCCCGCGACGCCTCCTTGCTGATGGCCTCGATGGGCAGGTAATCCTCGATGAGGCGGAGATCGGCGTTGGCGTTGTTAGCGTTGCTCATGCTTTTCCTCTGTGTCGATTGATGGCGTCCGCGGGGATGCAGAACATTCTGGCGGCGACGAATTCCTTCTTGGCGTGGTCGAGCTTCTCGGCCGGGTTGTGGATGCTCACGAGTTCGCGGTCGTCCTCCAGCGGGTTCCAGACGACGCAGAGCCAGTAGGTGGGGCCGAGTTGCTGGGCCTTGTACCACTCGTTGACGGTCAGTTGGATGTCGTTGCCTCGGGTATAGCCCTTGACTTCGATGCGGCGAACCTCGGTCGTGCCGGTGGTCGGGTCGATTACGCGCTGGGCGCGGAGATCGAAGCCGCGGCGCTCGTTGCCGATACGTTCAATACTTTCTCGCGGGAAGCCTTCGACCACGAGAGCGTCGATGACGATTTCTTCGGCCCGCAGTTCCTTCCTCTTGCGCAGGTCCGCATCGCCCTCGCGTGCGAGTGTGCCCAATTGCGCGGCCATGTCGCCCTCGGCGGTGAACACGACGGCGGTGGCGAGGTACCGCACCGGGCCGGTGCGGGCGATCTGGAGGCGGTCGAGGCCGGCGAGGCGTTCCATCCTGGTGCGTTCCAAGTCGCCCAAATACCGCCTGGCTTCGTCGGCGGCGAGCTTGAATTCGGGCCGAGTGCCCAACTCGCCCATCAGGGCCATACATCGTTCCTGGGCCTTGTTAATTCGGGCCTTGAACGACCGCTCCAGGTAGTCACGGACCACTGCGGCGTATTGCCGTCGTTCCTGTTGACAGCGCTGGCGAACTTCGAGCTGGTAGGTGCTCTTGAGGTGGTCGGCCGCGGGCTGCGGGTCAACGGGGTCGAACTGGTTCCACTTCAGCGGGTGAGGTGCGAGGTCGATCAGCACGTCGGCGGGGACAACCTCGAACGAAGTGGGGTGGCCGGCCTCTTCGCGGACGGCGACGACTTCGGCGTAGAGCGGCACGTCGCCGCCGCGGTTGTCCTTACCCTTGACGCTGATCTCGAAGAAGTGGAGGCGGTACGGGGCGGCGGCCCGGGCGTCCATGAAAACGGCGGTGGCGCCGCGGGCGTGGGAGAGGGCGTCGTTGAGCTTTTCATCGACCGCGGCGTAGAGCGGGTGGCCGGGGCCGATCAGCACGGCGTCGATGTGCTGGTCCTGCTCCAGCGTCTCCTTGTGGAAGGTGATCTTGCGGTATTCACTGTCCGCCTTGCCGAGTTTCTGCACGGCGGCGAGGCGCTCGGAGCGAAGGTCGGCCAGAACGTGCTCGACGCGCCACAGGCCGTCGGCCCGAGGCTCGATGCGCAGGCCCACACGCCTTGCGGAGTCGATGAACTGCTGCTCGACGTACCTGGGCATGAGCCGGCGTTCTTCGATTTCCAGGTTCTGTTTCTGGAAGCCGGAAAAATCCACGTGGGCGCGGGCCAGGGCGATGCCCGTGGAGTGCTCGTATTGCCTGAGGCGCTCGGGGTCGATGCCGTCGATAATTTCGAGGTAGTCATCCAGCCGGCGGGGGTTGGCGGCGGCCTCGCGGAGCATTTCCGGCAAGTTCACGTCGTTCAGGCTGAGCACCTCGCCGATCACGTCGAAGACGCGGCCGGCGAGGGAACCCCGCATGGTTTCGAGTTTCTCCAGCAGACGCTGAAGGATGCGGCCTTCGACGATGGCGCCGCCGTCTTCGCCTTCGGTGGCCACGAAGTTGAAGGCGTAACAATCCTTGTCCTGGCCGATGCGGTGGATGCGGCCGAGGCGCTGCTCCAGTCGCGTCGGATTCCACGGCATGTCGTAATTCACCATGAGGTGGCAGAACTGGAGGTTGATGCCTTCGCCGGCAGCCTCCGTCGCCACGCAGACCTGGCATCGCGTGCGGAACGCCTCCTGGGCGCGTTTGCGCTCGTGGGGGTTCATGCCGCCGTGGATTTCGCAGGTGGTGTACCCCCAGCGGGTGAGGTGTTCCTTGACGTAGTTGAGGGTGTCGCGGTGTTCCGTAAACAGCAGCAGTTTGCCGCGCCCGTCCTTGAGCTCGGCGAAGGTGGCGCGGGCCAGGCATTCTCTGAGGGCCTTGAGCTTGGAGTCGGAGGCGGCCTCGCGCACTTTGCGGGCCTGCTCCGCCAGGTCCTTGAGAGCGGCGATTTCATCGCGGAGTTGATCGAGTTCCAACGCGGCGGAGAACTCGTCGATCAATACGTCGCGTTCGGCATCGTCGAGGTCGTCTTCATCCAGTTCCGAGTCGATGACTCGGCCCTGGAGCTGGGCGAGCTTGCGGCTGCGCTGCGCCGGCGGCAGGACTTCGAGGTCGTCGAGAAGGGTCTGCTGTTTCTACTGGCGGCGTCTGAGTGATTCGTGAATGGCGCAGGCCGACGACGCCAGCCGGCGTTGGAGGACGGTTCGGGCGAGCGCCGCCGATGTCTTGCGCCGGCCCTGCTGCTGTGGGATGAACTCGTTGATGTAGGCGGTAACGGCCTTATAGAGCGCGAACTCTTCGGCGTTCAGGATGAACGGGACGGTGATGGCGTGGCGGTCGGGGAAGAGCCGCTGACCGTCCATGTCCTTGAGGTCTTCCTTGAGCCGGCGGAGCATCCAGGGGCAGTCGCCGCCAAGGCGGAAAATGTCGCCGCGCATGTCGGCGGCCTGGTCGCCCAGCCGATGCGGTTCGCCGAAAAGGTCGGGATCGACCAGACGCAGGAAGTGGGCGAACTTGTCTTCATCGCCGTGGTGCGGCGTGGCGGTAAGCAGGAGCAGGTGGTCGGTTTGCTCGGAGAGCTTTGCGGCCAACTCGTATCGCTTGGTGGCCTCAACCTGGGGACCGCGGCCGGCGCCTCCACTCTTGGTGCGGGCCGAGCACTTGTGGGCTTCGTCGATGATGACCAAGTCCCAATGCTGTTGCCAAACGCGCTCGCGGACATCGTTCTGCTTGGCGTAGTCGAGCGAGGCAATTACCTGGGAACCGCGACTCCAGGGGTTGGTGAGTTGCTGCTGATCTACCGCAGCGAAGATGATATCGAACGTCTCGCCGAACCATCGTTGCATTTCGTCCTGCCACTGAGGGGTGAGCGGTGCCGGGCAGAGGATGAGCACGCGGTCGATAGCCTCGCGGAGCTTCATTTCCTTGATGAGTAGGCCGGCCACGATGGTCTTGCCGGCGCCGGGGTCGTCGGCCAGCAGGAACCGCAGGCACGGCTGCGGGAGCATCTTCTGGTAGACGGCCTCTATCTGGTGGGGGAGCGTGCGAATGCCCGACAGGCTGACGGCGAACTGGCGGTCATGCGCGTAGGCGAGACGTATGCGGGCCGACTCGACGAGCAGTTGCAGGTCGGCCGGTTCGACGAGGCGGAGCGATCGGGGACCGCTCGCCGCCCGAGCCAACGTAGTCGCCTCATCCTCGGAGATTACAACCTCCTCAAGGCTGCCGTCGGGCAGACGGACCCGGCACTCAAAACCGGCACCCAGGCGGCGCACTTCTTCCAAACCAACCGGAGTGGCAAAGTGTCCCGGCATCGACACGGATTGCCCGATCGGAAGTGCAAGCCCGCTTTCGGCCATCCGAGATTGTCCTCTCAGCGAAACCCGGCCCGTAACAAGACGGCGACTCCGAGCACCTTCTTGCGGCTCGCAAACGGCGGTGACAGGTGGTCGCAGGCTCATTCACGGCCGAGAGCAAGCGGTGCAAGCGGAGACTCGCCCGTGCATGGTTACCGCTGGGTTGGCACGCGGCACTTCTGGTCCGCCCACATCGCCGTGTAGCTTATGGGTGACCGACCGGTCCCGCCATAGTCGCCGAGTCGCGCTTGCCCCCGGTCAACACGAGCGCAAAAGGATTCTGCGGACCGCCTGATGGGTCCAGCGGGTGGAGCGGCCGGTTTTGGTGGGGATGCGGTGTTCGGTGAGTTCTTCGGCGATGGCTTCGAGCGTCCAGCGGCGGGCGCGGAGGGTGTGGATCAGGGCGACGGCGGATTGTTCGGCGGCGTTGGGTTCGAGGCTGCGGCCGTCGGGGGCGAGGTCGTAGCAGAAGGGGACCGTGCCGATGCGTTGGCCGTTGGCGCGCTTGACGGCGAGCGCGGAGCGCGTCCGTTCACGAGTCAGGTTGCGTTCCATTTCGGCGGCGCCGGCCAATACCGTCAACATGAACCGCCCGGCGGCGCTGGTGGTGTCGATGGCGTTGCCCCCCAGGTCGATGACGTGCAGTGCCACGCCGCGGCGCTCCCATTGCTCGACGGTGGTCAGACAATCGCCCGCGTTGCGGAACATGCGATCCAGCTTCAAGGTCACAATCGTTTCGATGCCCCGCGGGCGGATGGCGTTCAATAGTTCCTGCCCGCCGGGGCGCGTGGCCAACGGCTTGCCGCCTGAAACACCGGGATCGACGATTATTTCGGTGCATGTCAAATTCTGGAGCCGGCAGTAGGCGGCGATGCGTTCGGCCTGGGCGGTCAAACCGAGGCCACTGACGGCCTGCTCGTGCGTCGAGCATCGGGTGTAACCGACGGCCTTTCGTTGCGTGTCTAGTTCTTGCATGGTTGGATTTCTTTCCGGCATGGATGGGTCGCTCCCGACTCGGTTCATAATCGAACCCCCGCCGGCCCGCCGCTGTGCTCGGGGGTCCGGGCAGAGCGTCCGATCGACGGGCATCGCCCGTTCGTCGGGCATCGCCCTTTGTCTGGCGCCGCCCCTACGTCGCGCTGGCGTTGTGGTTCGGTCATATTCGCATGTCACCCGGCGCCGCCGGTCCGTGGCGCCACGAATCGAATCGGTGTCGTCCGATCCGCCGGGGGCGGGTCGAATCCGGCCCGGCGTTCGCGCGCCCGACGAACCAATCTGCACCGCCGGATCGGTTCGGGGCGATGGAATCCGCGGCGCGGTTCGGTTCACGCAACGATGGAATTGCCACTGTCCGACCGCGCACCGTCGCGACACCCCCGATCCCGTCGTCATCACGGGGCACGTCAAAACCAAACGGCCAGGGGGCGGGTCATCGCCGTCGCGCAACGCCCACCCCCGGTCGCCATTCCCTACGCCAGCATTTCGCCGGCTTCGATGCGCTGCAATGCGGCCCGCATGTTGTTCTTGCACGTCTGAATCAACCGGACGTATTGTTCCATCGGCCGGCCGTCCAGACCCTCGGCCTCGGCGATGGACTTCGCCCGCTGGGCGAACGCCTGGGCGAGACCCTGATTCGTCAGCGTCACACGATGGCACCGCGACGCGAACGGCCCGCTGTCGCAATCGCCGAACAGGTTTTCATCGACCCGCCGCGTGGTCGTGAAGATCACGCACGCATGACGCGGCAGATTCTCCAGGAAGGTCAGGAATTCATCGACGGCGCCCGCGCTGATGGCATGACTTTCATTGACCACCCAAACCCGGAACGGCTTGTCCCGATTCGGCGTGCATAGGTGCGCCGCCCGTTCCATATCCTGAACGGCCCGCTTGTCGCACTTGCCCCCGTCCAATTCGGTGACGAACCAATCGTCGGCCAGGTGACGGGCGATCAGCCACGCCAACGACGTTTTCCCGACCCCGCTATTGTTGGCGCCCGCCGCTTCAATCCAGAACGCGCCGCGGTCGAACGTCGGCCGTTCGATGATTCTCCGCACGGACGCGACGGCCTTATCTTGCCCGACGAAATCGGCCCACGTCGCCGGTCGGTAGCGTTGATACAACATCATGCCACCGCCCTTCGGGAATTGTCGGCCGCGTCTGAATCGGCCGATGATGCGTCACCGGCGTTGACCGCCGCGTGGCACTGGTCGCAACGCAATTCGGGATGGTCGCCGGCCGGTTGCGATCCGCACCGCCGGCAGCGCGACGCCCGTTGTTCAATCGCGTCGGCGTTCGACCGAATCCATTCAATCCACCGATCCACGTCGCCGACGTGGACGTATGGCCACGCGCTGAATTTGTCCGTCGCCAGGTGGACGGACAATTCCCGCAGACCCGCGTCGAAACCCGCGGCCCGCGCCGCTATTTCCCGGTTGGCAAGCTGCAATCGTCGAATGGTTTTCACGCGGCCACCCCCTGCCCCTGGGGCGCCCGGTCGGCCGACGCATCCGAATCCGCGTCGTCGATGATCCCCCGTGCCGTCGTGGCGATGCGCTCCAGACTTTCGCGTAGCGCCGCGGAATCGCCGCCCCATAGGGCGATGTAGCGACTCGCCCGCAATTCCACGTCCAGACCGAAATGCCGGCACACGACGTAGGCGACGGCTTCGGCTTCCAATTCGGCCGCGCTACGCGTGAACGACCCTTCGGCGTTCCAATGAAGGGTCTCGTGGGCGAGTTCATGGGCGAGGGTTTTCGCCTGTTGGCCGGTCGCGTAGGTGTTGGCGATTTCCACCGATCCGCGTTTGGAAGCGCCGAAGAAACCCCTCCCGAAACGCGCCGAATTCGACCTTGATACTCCGCCGGCCGGCCACGCCGATCAGCCTGGCGAGTAGGTCGTCGGCCAGCGCGTCCACCGTCGGAACGTCCACCGTCGGGAGCGCTTCGCCGTCGGTTTGGCCGACGTCGAAAACGTGGGTGACGTGAAACCCGATGCCGTCCACCGTTTCGGTTTCGCCATTGTCGCGTTCCCGTTCCCGCGTGAACTTGTGGGGGGCGAAGATCATTATCCCATGCTCGCCCTTGCGCACGTGCCGGCCGAGTTTTTGCCACGCTTTGTAACCCGCGACGCGGGTCGCGCCCGGGCGCTGCATGGCGATCAGAATGGTGTTACCCCAGGAATACCGGTGGAATCTCGCTTGAACGTCCAGGAACGCCCGGAACGATTCCGACGCCCGCACGTCATCGACGGCCTTGGCCAGCGCGTCCACGTGGTCGGTGATGCGCTCCCGCAACGCCCGCGCCCGGTCGGCGCCGGGGGCGGTTTTTCCGTCGCGTGTCGAATTCTTGCAAGGCGGAGATTCTGCTAGAATGGTCACGTCAATCACTCCTTACTAGTGGTTGGCCACGCCGGCGGATGTTACAAGCATCGCGCCGGCACTATTCACGACACACCCTTATTGTGACACACTCCTGTCACTATGTCAAACAGAATCCGCGCTCTTCGCGCAGTTTTTTCTACAACCGGTGGGTTGTGGCAAAGACAGACGCGCCATTGAGGATTCGCACGTCTATTCGTCAAGTCGGCGCCTGTCTATCGGTTGCATGGTCGCGCGTCTATCGTGCGAGCGCGTCACTGTCTGCAATGTCTAACGCGCCAATAACCCACGGGCGCCGCGGTCTGCACAGTCTATCGCAAGAGTTTGCGGCGGGTTTTGCCCGCGTTTGTCCCACGTTTGGAATGACTATCGCAGACGCATTTCAGACCATTCAATCGACGACGTGCGTTATACGTGAATTCTCCGAGACATTGAACAATGCCGCGCGGATCGTCGCGTCAACGCCGTACAACGCGTCGGTGCCGCATCGTGGCATCGCCGGTCGGCCGCGCGAGAAAACAGCATAATGCCCGACTCCGCGCCCCCGCCTTCCCCCCAACCGCCGCGCCAGGCATAAGGGGACCCCCCTCTATCTCTCTCTGTGAACGCCTGTACTGGCATCTATGGGACGTGGCTGCATTGGCGACGCTATGTGCTACGCTTGGAATGGCGTCACCGCACCCAATGCAGACGGCGCCAACGCCGCCCACCCAAAACACCGCCATCCGCCAAACTTAGCGCCATCCCCCGAACATTCCAAGGCGGCTCGCCACGCGAACACGTTGAACCCCCAATCCCGCTCGATGCCGAATAGCCGTGGACTAACCACAAGTTGCCCTCAAACGCAGATCCTGTTCGGGATAGGCAGCCCTCCGTGCGCGCCCGTAGGCTCATTGGCTACAGCAGTTTGCACCTCCAGCAAACGCGTCAAGCACCGCCAGTATATCGAATATATCCACGCCGTCGTTGCCGAACGGGCACGGAACTAAATCTACGCTTTCAGCGATACAAGGTTGCTCGAATACCCCGGCGAATCCGTCAAGCACACATAGTATGTCAAAAATGTCGACGCCCCCATCATCATTCAAATCGCCGTAGAGGATTCGCACATTTGAACAGAATGCGGCGACGCATTCGTCACGCGTGCATTCATCGCCGTCGTCACACTCAGTGACATCTATGCACGGCACTTCGCAATCATCGGGAACGGCATTGTTGTTTAGATCTGTGCTTGTCTCGTCGTAAATGTCGCACTGGTCGGGATAATTGTTCGCGTTGCAGTCCGGTCCCGGAAGAACGCGTAGGTACGCCGACCCGGATCCGTTGCCGAAATCATCGTCGTCGTAAGCGCCGGCAATAAACCAAGCGTCACTGAGGGACACGCTTACTCCGAGACCGTCAAATGCACCGGCGTCTGCGGCGGTCAGCTTCACGAATTGTGGCCAGGTATCGTCGCCGGGAACCAAGGGCGTGCCATTGTCGTCTCGTACAAAGATGTACATGGATCCGGAACCGGGCCCGCCGTCGCCGTCCCCGGGCGCACCGACAGCCGCCGAATTATTGTGCAGTGCGACGGCGAATCCGAACACGTCGCCCATATCGGCATCCGGTGCCACAAGCTTCGCCTCCTGGATCCAGAAATCATCGGCGAGATTCGCCGGCGTACCATTGGCGTCTCGACGGAAGATGTACCCAGAACCGCTATCTTGGCCCGCGTCGCCATCACTCTTGGCGCCGACAATAATGCGATCGCCGTCGAGGCCAATCGCGCTACCAAACCGATCGCCGGCTTCGGCGTCCGTAGCGACAAGCACTGCGTGCTCGATCCAGGAGTCGTCGTCCTGGTTCGACGGCGTGCCGGCGTCGTCGCGACGAAACACGTAGACGGCGCCTGCATTGCCGGCGCCGAGGTCTGCCAAACGTGCTCCGACCGCGGCCCAATCGACGCCAATGGACACAGTCTCACCGAATGCCTGCGCCGTACCCACCCCGACAACGGTCAGTTTCTGCTCCTGGCTCCAGGAATCATCGCCTGGGACCGTCGGGGTTCCATTGTCGCTGCGTCTGAATATGTAGGCGGCGCCCGCATGAACGGTGCCCGCGACCACGCGTATTCCGCTCACGTCGACCGTAATCCCGAGTTCGCTAAACATCACGGCATCGTCCGCCACCAGTTTTGCGGTTTCCTGCCAAACGTCGTCACCTGGGTCCGACGGTGTTCCACCATCGTTGCGTCGATACAGGTAGACGGCTCCCGATCGCTCACCCGCGTCATCGTCTCCGCTGGCACCAACGGCGACGTAGTCGCCATCGACGGCCGGCGGTTGACCGAAGAGTTGGCCCATGTTCCCGTCCGACGGCGTGAGTTTGGCGGCCTGCACCCACATATCATCCATTGGGTCGGGAGTGCCGCCGCATCCGCGGCGAAACACATAGCATGCACCCGCGTTGTTGGCGGCGGCGTCCTCGAACGGCGCACCGATCGCGGCGTAATCACCGTCGATTGAAACAGAATAGCCAAAATTGTCGCCGGCTGCGCCGTCACCGGCAGTAAGTTTGGCCGTCTGATTTACGGAACACCGCGCGTCGCATTCGTCCGGCACGCCATTTCCGTTCTTGTCTCGCGAAGTTTCGTCGGCAATATCGCAGACATCCGGAGTGTCGTTTTCATTGCAGTCCTCATTCGCTCCGACAAAGAGGTCGCATGCGTCTTCAACGCCGTTGTTATCACAGTCCTCGGGAGGTAGCCCGGGCGCGAGGATGATGTAAGAGGAGCCGCTGTCACCGCTGGGACCATCATCAAGCGGCGCGCCGATCGCGGAAAAGACGGTGTTAATGGAAACGGCACTTCCAAACCCATCCTGAAAACCGCCGTCCGTGGCCACCACCTTTCGCCACTGCGTCCAGGTGTCGTCGCTGAGGTCGAGCGTCGTGCCCTCATCGGTCCTCTGAAAAAGATAGGCGGAACCCACGTTGAATGCAAATCCGTCGGTATCGTTCGGCGCTCCAACTATCAAGCGATCGCCTCGTAGTGCAACGATTCCGAACCTGTCCTGCGCGGCCGCATCAAATGCGACCAATTTGGCGTGCTCGATCCAAGAATCATCGCTCGAATCGAGCGGCGTGCCGTTGTCGTCGCGTCTGAACGCGTAGACCGAACCGGAGTCCGTGCCGGCATCGTTCGACTGAGCGCCTGCGAACGCCCAGTCTCCGTCCATCGACACAGCGTAACCCAGTCGGTCATCTCCCTGGGCATCGGAGGCGACAAGCTTGTCCTCTTCAACCCATGAATCATCCGTCGGGTCGGACGGCGTGCCATTGTCGTCTCGCCGGAAAACGAACACGGCACCCTCCTCGTCAAACTCATCACCAGGAACGCCGGGAGACCCAATCGCTATGCGAATGCCGCTGATGGAAACGGAAAAACCGAAGTGCCTCTCTATCCAGGGCTGGGTGTCGACAAGAAGGTCAACTTCCACCCAGTCGTCGTCAAATGGATCAAGCGGCGTGCCGCTGTCGTCGCGGCGAAAAACATAGGCGGCGCCGCTGTTAGAAAACAAACTGTCGTTTCGCATCCATGCTCCCACAACGGCGTAAGCGCCGCTGATTGAAACGGTCGCGCCAAACCGCGCAGGGTCCGAAGCGCTTGCGTCGGACGCGAAAACCTTGTCCACTTCGATCCATGTGTCATCGGTCAGGTCAGAGGGCGTGCCTCCATCGTCGCGGTGGAAAACGAATGCGGCGCCGGCATTTGGAGCACCCGGGGGATCACCGCCGATCGCGCCCACGATAAGCGAGTCGTCGTCGATGGCCACGGCGCCGCCAAAGACCCCGTCCTCAGGGTCGGCCGGCTCCAATTGTTGCGAGAACAGCCAGATATCGTCGGTGAAGTCCGCGGGCGTCCCGCCATCATCGCGGCGATACATGCGAACGGCGCCGGGGACCAAGTTGCGCGGGACACCGATCGCCAGCCAATCGTCGGTCAGAGCAACCGCCGAGCCGGCCTGTTCAGCCACGTCGGGCGTTGGAAACGAAATCTTCTGCTGCTGCGTTATGGCGCAGACTTGCGCAAGAAGCGCGGATTCCATTAGGACAATTGAAACCAACAGAGTGCATCGTCCACTGGCAAGAGCAAGATTCTTCGGCATCATACACCTCCCATCTCGCAAGCTCGCTAGCATTATCTCCGCACGTCTCTCCCGATCGCCCTTCCGGTTTGATTCTGTTCGCCACGAGGACTGCCGGTCGATCGATGGCGAGAGACAGAACGATTCATGGACAGCCGCTCAGGGACCTGCCAGGCAGCCACAGACGTTGACTCCGGAAAATGCGTCAAGCACGCCGAGAATGTCGAAAATATCGACGCCGCCGTCGCCTCCGGGACACGGGGATAGGTCCAGGTTGGAAAGCGTGCATGGCGGCGTGAATGCGCCGGCAAAGCCGTCCAATACACAGAGGATGTCAAAAATGTCGACAGCTCCATCGAAATTTGCGTCCCCGAAAACTCGGTCCATATGAAGGCAGACCCCTACGTCGCACGAATCCTGACTGCACACATCGTGATCGTGGCAATGACAATCCATTGTGCAGGTTACACACTCGTCGGGAACTGAGTCTCCATCACAGTCAAAGCTCACGCCGGAAACAAGGTCACACTCGTCGGGCAGGGAGTTCGCGTTGCAGTCGGGTGAGTCGCATTCATCAGGAACATAATTGCCATCGCAATCAGTACTTGTTTGGAGATGCAAATCGCAAAGGTCGGGCGCGGTATTGGCGTTGCAATCCGGCCCCAACGGATACGCATAGAACGCGCCAGCTCCACCCGCCGTGCGCGTGGAACTTACGATGGCAAAGTGCTCATTGATCGTCGCCCCTTCACCGAGGCGATCCTCAACTGCACCGTCCGACGCTGTGAGCTTTTGGAACAAGGTCCAGGTTCCGCCGACGTTCTTGTACACAAACGCCGCACCGGCTTTTTTTGCAACCTCAGAATCTGATGGTGATGAAAGGATTAACCACGGCTCGCGCAGCCGGAGCGCCAGGCCGAGCCCAATGCTTCCCGCGTTCAAGGTCTGCACCTGCGACCAGGCGCCGGTGTTATGATGGAATACGTAAGCAACGCCGCCATTTTGACGTTCCGGGGACACAGCAATGACCGTGTCCATCTCAACCGCCATTGTCGAGCCAAAATGATCGCCCGGCAGAAAATCGGATGCGAAAAGCAACTGCTCCTGTTGCCAGGAGTTCCCGTCGTGTCGAAAAACGTACGCCTCTCCTGCGTCTCCAAACACATGGGTCGCCATCGGTGCGCCGACGGCAATCACATCGGCGTCAATGGCCACGAACGTGCCAAAACGATCTCCGGAAACGCCGGCAACAAGTTCTTGTTCTTCGAGCCACGAGTTACCGTCAAACCGGAATATGTAAGCCGAACCCGGAGGCGCGCCGGCGATGTTGAAAAAGGGCGCCCCGACAACGATGATGTTTCCGTCGATTGCAACTTCTTCGCCGAATTCATCGAGGGACTCTGCGTTCGACGCGGTAAGTTTCTGTTCCTGCACCCAGGCACTGCCGTTGAAGCGGTATACATACACCGCTCCCGCCTCCTCCCCGGAGCTGTCGTGTCGACGTGCTCCCGCGACGATCACGTTTCCACTGATGGCGACCGATTCGCCGAGAAAATCGTCTTCCGCGCCGTCGACGGCGGTCAGTTTCTGCTTCTCGACCCACGCATCGTTCTCGAACTCATAGACGTACGCGGCCCCCGCCCGCGGAGCGACGTCGCCGTTTCCTGGATCACCGACGATGGCGACCAGACCGTCGATCGCCGTTGCCGCCCCGAAGGCGTGGAGCGGATCTGCATCCGATGCGACTACCTTCTCCAACTCACAGACTTGCGAGAGCGAGTCCGTGGCCAATGCACCCATTATTGTGATAGAAAAGACCGACAATCTTAGTAGGTGAAGCATGTCTTGTTCCCAATCGTGAAAAGGACCGGCGGTCGAGGGACCGAAGGGTAGGAAACGACCGTACATCGGAAGTCGGTCGCGTCGTCCGCCCGGTCGACCCTATCGCGGCACGAGGGCGGGCAGGGGGGAGCGTCGAATTGATTAAGCGTTTGGCTGGAAACGGGGAGCCTCCACTTGCACACCACACGCTACGGCGCGGCCATTCTAACGTGATCGACACGTCTGTTCAAGCCAACCGTGACGGCCGTATGCTTAAAGCACGCCTTTCAACGGCCGAATCCGAGTGCGAGTCGGTGGCCTACCGTATGTTCGATGGTGTATAGCGCTGACCGGTGGCGGGGAGTCGGGTACTTTTCGGTATTTGGCTACCCGCGGAGGGCGGGTGTTGGGTCGGAATCCGGGAACGGGGTAACGGGCGATGCACTCATGGTAATAAATGCGACCCACGTTTATGCGTGAACTAAAATGCAAAGGGGCTGGGTGGGTCGGGTGGCAGCACCGAGTATGGACTTCGACACGACGGTGAAAACGGCGGTCTATCGAGTCGCCGCCGAGTCGGCGCGGATGCCGGGTGCGGGGGAGGTGGCACGCGAGATTGGCGCGCCGGTCGATGAGGTGATCGCTGCGTTTGAGCGGCTGCACGAAAAGCGCCTGCTGGTGCCCGAACCCGGCGTCCCAGCGCGGGTGCGCATGGCCCCGCCGTTTTCGGGGGTCGAGACGCCGTTTCTGGTTCGTGTGAACGGGAAGGGCTATTACGCCAATTGCGTGTGGGATGCGCTGGGAGTCGCGGCCGCTTTGCACGCCGACGCGGTCGTCGAGGCCTCCGACGGGCACACGGGCGAGCCGATGGGCATGGAGTTCCGCGACGGCGCCGTGGTACCGGTCGCAGTCCGCGATGGCGCCCCGCTGCCGATGGAGGCCGTCGCCCATTTCGCGGTCCCCGCGGCCCGGTGGTGGGCGGACATCATCTTCACCTGAGCGACCATGCTGCTCTTCCGGTCGGAAGAGACGGTCAAGGCATGGTGCACGGCCCGCGGCCTGCCCGTGCGGCCGCTGATCAACCTCGACCAATTGTGGTTTCTTGCGCAAGCCTGGTACGAGAACCGGCTGACCGTGGATTCGCGCCGCCCGGGACCGGACGAAATGACCGCCATCTTCGCCCGCGTCGGCCTGACCGGCCCGTTCTGGGATCCGAAGGCCGACCGGTTGTGACCGCCACCCAACGATTCGCTCTTCGTGCCTCCGTGCCTATGTGCCTTCTTCAGGAGTCTTATCCACAGATTTCACAGACTAAACAGATTGCAAGGTGCGCACCGCCCGCCCTGCTCGTTTCTGTGGTCCTCTGTGTCCTCTCAGGATTCGCTTCATTCGCCTTTCGTCACGGGCCGGCCGGGCATGCGCAGCCGTTGACGCCGGCGAAGCCGTCAAGGACGGCGAGGATATCGAAAATGTCGATCTGACCGTCTCCCACACACGGCGTAAGATCGAGGTTGGTCAGCGTACACGGCGGATTGAACGTGCCCGCGAACCCGTCGAGCACGCAGAGAATGTCGAAAATGTCGATCATTCCGTCGTGGTTGCCGTCCCCGAACGGGCGGGGTGGGTTGTTGCACGATCCGGCCGTGCAGACGTCCTGCGTGCAGGCGTCGTCGTCGTTGCATTCGTCGTTCGCGATGCAGGCGGGCGTGCCGCAATCCGATCCGACCCAGCCCGAGTCGCAATCGCAACCGCCCACCGGATTGCACGTTCCATTGCCCGAGCACGTGGTGACGGCGAGACAAAACGTACACGCCGGATAGTCATAGTGGTCCGGGGCGCACTGATCGCACGCCGCGCCGGCGAATCCCGAATTGCACGCACATTGACCCGTTCCCGTGGGGCCGTCGTCGCAGGTGCCGTTCCCATTGCACGGATTGCTCGCCCCACCCGGACATTCCGCACACATCGGACCATAGTAGCCGGGATCGCAACCTGCGAACGCCCCCTCAACGGAGTATTTAAGGTAGTCGACTTCCCATTTACCTTTTCCCCCCCAGCTGGCGCACCCCCACATGATGTGCGAATCCGGCATCCCGGGCGGGTGGCAGTTCAGACCATGCGTACCGACGAACACTTGGTCGAACCAAACCTGCACTGTATCGCCCACCGAGGGAAAAGCTACCCTAAGGATGTGAAATGCATCGGTAAGGTCTGCGCTGACTAACGCATTGTACGGCGGGTATTGGTTCACCACACCGTATTCACGGAAGAGCATCGCCAACCAACAGTCGGCGTTGTCAAACACCAGGCTGATCCCATTATCATCCCACTGCTCCCAGACCACGCGAAATCGGAGTTCGACAGTGAAGCCATTCGGCGGGATATCGAACGAGTTCCAATACTGCACGCACTCGTCAACCGGGAGGTTGTCATCGACAATTGTTAAAACTCCGTTGTCCACTGCTTCCACGTCAACCGGATCGCAAGCGACCACCCAACCATCGTTGCCCGGCAGAACGTTCATGTCCGACACTTTCGTCCAGTTCGGGTTGGAGAGTGCGATACTGATGGCCGATCCAGCGTTGGTTCCTGCCGCGTGGTCGTCCTGCCAGGCCCCGACTACCAGCGTGTCCCGCGACAGCGCCACCGAGACGCCGCACTCGTCATCAATCTCTGCGTCAAAAGCGAGCAATTTGGTCGTTTCGTTGAGTACTTGTCCGGGCGCCGACAGCGTCGCGACGCCCATGCACACGCCGACCAACGCCCAGCGGAAGTTTGATACGCGTACGATTCCCGGCCAACGCGTGTCTGATCTGATTCTTTCCAACATGCGTGCCTCCCGTTTGCTTTTGAACCGTTCACGGCCCGGACTTCGCCACGCGCGGGCTCGTCGACCGGTCTTGCCGTGTTGCGGCGTCGCCATGCCCACAGACTCTTCACGCTCCGGTCGTCGCGCCGGTTATTTCCGATCACGGCCCGGCCGGACAATTGCAACCGTTGACGCCGGCGAAGCCATCGAGCACGCACAGGATATCGAAAACGTCGATGGCCCCGTCGTTGTTCCCGTCCTGAACAGCCGGGCCTCGCTTTCGTCGAGGGCCGTTCGCCGGAGCGATCATGGTGCCCCCACCGCCTGTCTTCACACCGGCCGGGCGGTTTTGAGAGAAAACGCGACCACGAGTTCCGTCGCCCGCGACGCGACTCGCTAGGGTCGGGCGGAGTTCATGGTCTTGCCAAGCCAGGGCCTGGTGGCCGGCGGAGTGCCGGCGAATATCTGTCTGAGGCGAATCAAATCGACCGGCTGACACGGGACTTCGTTCCGGTCAATGTCAAAGTAATAGGACATCGGCTCACAAGAGGCGAGGAAGCCCCCCGCGCATCCCTGCCGGAAACGGATCAGATCGACCGGCTGCACGGCGGCGTTCTGATCCACATCGCCCGGAAGGCGAGCGACGTCGACGCGATCCGGCTCGTCGTTCGGGCCGCCCGGGCCGGTGTTCAGAATGGGATTGCCACATTCGTCCTCGACGGCCGCGCGAATGGTCGTCCATTCCTGAAGCGTAATAACACGCGTTAGGGTCAGACGATAAGACGTGTCATTGAGTTTCATCACGCCCAAGACCTCCGGCTGAGCGCCGGCGCCCGTCTCAGTGACCACGAAGCTCGTCGCGTCGACGGCGCCACCGCATACATTGTACACCGGCCCGCTGAAATGGATGTCGACGCTGGTCACTCCGCGATCCAGCGCCATGCCGTTCGAGCTTTCGATCCGTGGGTCGATGTAACCAGAACAAGGGCGCGTCGATCCCTCGTGACCCGCGTAGTGGACAATGATGGGCGGGATGGCGTCGTGGGGTACGAACTGGCAGCCGACAGTCGCCACGCAGGTGTCGTCCGTGCAAGCACTGCCGTCGTCGCAGTCGTCGTCTTTGACACACGGTGGCGCGCAGGAAAGCACGTAGGCCGAGCTGGAGTTGCTGTCCGTACCTGCGGTCCCGGGAGCCCCGACCACGGGCACGTCTCCGCTAGTCGCGAAGGAGGCTCCGAAGCGGTCCGACGCGGCCGCGCCCAAGGCGGGCAGCTTGGCCGACTCCGTCAACCCGTGCGGGCGTGCGCGAACCTCAACATAGTCGATCTCGTATCTGTAGATTTGGTTCTGGCCCACAGTGTTCACCGGCTGGAGATTTGCGTCGGCAGCTTCGTCCCATGGACCGCACCCGTTTCCCCAGCCCGTGTAGCAGGGAGCCCAGAAGTTGAAGTATAAAGCCATCGGTTCATCCGGGACACAGGAGTCGACTTCCTCCGTCCGAAGCCAAGTTTCGCCGTTAACCGGATCGAGCCACCACCACTGGATGCAGCCACCAGCAGGGCACTTCGCATCCGGCTGAGGATACCAATAGATCCGGAACGTGTTCCATTTGGTCAGGTCAAGGCCTGCGGGTATTACACATTCAGGGCACTGGTGAGACTCGTTCCACGGGTTCGTGAGTAACGGGTCTCCACCTGGGTACGTCGTGTCATCATTGGTCTTGTTGGACAGGAATTCGAAGTCGATCTCGTCGCTCCTGCCACTGTCGTAGCCGTAAGTGAAAAACGATGTCACCAGGCCATTCGGGCTTGCGTGGGATATGACCCGGGCTTCGATGCAATAGGACATGCTCGGGTCGAACTCCTGGACCGTATGAATCTCTCCGCCGAGGAACGTCCTGGGAACCGTTTCGTCGTCGAAGGGCAAATCGTAGGGGTTGAAGAGATGGTGCTCGATGACGAGAATGCCGTTCTCCACTCGTGGGAATTCGCCGGTCGCAATCCATCCGACCCAGCCCGACTCCGGGTGCGGGTCCGGGAAGTGCGTCCGACCCTGTGTCCACCAGCGCGCCCCGGGGTGGTTGATGATCCACTTATCTGGATCGGGCCGCCCCGGGCCATAGTCGAAGTCATCGCGGAAAATTACGGTATCGCAAAAATCGCCGGCTAGGGCCTTCGTCGCACAGCACAGGGCGATGCAGGTGCATGCCAATTGAGCGTATGATTTGACGCTAAATAACTCCCCACAATAGGGAAACTGGTCTATGCCGCCTTGGAACGCAGATACGCATGGCGTTCGACTTCAAATGGTCTGCGGTGTTCGAGCCACTCGAACACCGTGTTCAACAGATCCTCCA
>JABFSN010000122.1 GCA_013140575.1 Phycisphaerales bacterium
CGCTTGCCCGTGTCTTCATGCGGTCCGCTTACACGTCGATTTCCACGACCGCACTCCGACACCACGGACAACGGAGTACCGTTGTCCGTGCCACCCGCCGATCACGATGCCGTAGGAACATCCGCCGCCGGGCTTGTCGGCGTCCGTCGGGTGGCACGGGCAAGCGTACTCGCTTGCCCGTGTCTTCATGCGGTCCGCTTACACGTCGATTTCCACGACCGCACTCCGACACCACGGACAACGGAGTACCGTTGTCCGTGCCACCCGCCGATCACGATGCCGTAGGAACATCCGCCGTCGGGTCGGCTTCGTCGTTGGTCCGCGGCGGGCGCCGCCCGGTCTCGACCACGTCGTCCCGCGACGACGTCGCCGGCGGGCCGTCGTACTTGTGTACGATGGTCCGATGCGGATAGGGCATCTCGATCCCCAGCTCGTCGAACCGGTTCTTAATCCGCCGCAGTAATTCGCGTTTGATGATCCATTGCTTCAGCGGCCGGGTCTTGATGACGAACTTGATGACCACCGACGATTCGCCCAACTGATCGACCCCCAGCATCTCCGCGTCTTCCAGAATCATCATCCCGTAGGCCTCGTGGCGGCGCATCTCGCCGGCCAGTTCCATCAGCACGGCCATCACCCGGTTGACGTCCTCGCGATAACCCACGTCGATGGCGAACACGGCCCGCGACCAGCCGTGCGTCAGATTGCTCACCGAGGTGATCTGCCCGTTGGGGATGAAATGCACCACGCCCTCCAGGTCGCGCAGAATGGTCAGACGCAGCGTCACCCGTTCCACCAGCCCGCTCGTGGTTCCGATCTGGATCACGTCGTTGATGCCGTACTGATTCTCCATCAGCATCATGAACCCGCTGAAATAATCGCGCACCAAGTTCTGCGCGCCGAACGCGATGGCCAATCCCGCGACGGCCGCTCCGCCCAACAGCGGGATGATGTTCACCCCCACCTCGGCCAGCAGCATCAGGATGCCGCCGCCGATGACGGCGATGTTGGCCGCGTTGTGGAACACGCCGACCAGCGTCCGCGCCCGGTTCTCACGTTCGTCCATGGTGCCGCGCTCGACGTGCCCGGCGATGAAATGCACGATGCGCTTGTCCAACACCCGGGCCAGCCACAACAGCCCCAGCATGCCCAGCAGGATTCCGCCCAGCCGCGGACCGTGATCGACCGCCCATTTCAACAGATTGCCGGGTGCGAATGGGTTCTCCAGATGCTCGACCCTGCGATGCGCCGCATCGGCCTGCACGCGCTCCGCCTCGGCGGCCTCCAGCGCCGCGATGCGATCGGCCTGCAAGCGCTCCATCTCGGCTCGGAACGCGTCGATCCGATCGACGCGGTCGTTCACTTCCTGCCGCGCCTCCAGCAGCCGCTGGCGGGCTTCGTCGGTTTTGGTCCACAGCTCCTGCAACGCCGATTGCGGGGCGCCCTCGGCCCATTTGGTGCGGGCCTCCTCGCTCAGCGTGCGTTGCGTCTCCTGGGCGTTGTCGGCCTTGCCCCGGGCGGTTTCGAGCAGTTTGCGCTCCAACTCGATGCCCGTGCGCACCGAATTGATCCGCTCGACGATGGATTCGACCTCGCGTTGGGCATGCTCGGCCCGCGACTCCTTCGCCTCCGCGTCCTTCTGGGCCTTGACCAGTTCGGGACTCGGCGGCTTCGCGGCCGCGGGCGGCGATGGAACGGACGATCCGGGGGCGCCCGCCGGCGGTGGTCCGGTAGTGCCTGATGGTGGCACTGTTGAAAAGCCGGGCACCGTGATCGACGGCACCCCGGTCGACGGCGATTCCGTTTTGACCGGCGCCGCTCCGTTGGTCGGCGGCGCCGACTGCGGGGTCGTGGCCGGCGCGCCCGTCGTTGACGCGGGCGCCGTTCCGGCCGGTGAACCGGCGGGCGGCGGCGCGGCGTCCGGCTTCGACGCGGTTGCGGGCGGGTTCAGCAATCCCTCCAGCACGACCCGGTCCTGTTGAAGCTTTTCCTCCTGCGTTTGAATCTGCTGCTGCAGGGTCTTGCGTTCGGCGATGGCCAGGTCGAAGCGGTCCTTGGCCAGTTTCCACCGCGGCTCCAGCGCCGTCAGTTCCTCTTCCAGACGGACGGCTTCCGGAAGCTGACCCGAACCGGCGTCCGCCAGCTTCTGCAACTCCTTTTTCTTGTCGGTCTTCTCGACGTCGAGTTGTTGAAACTCGGACTCCGCTCGGGCGTACTCGTTGTTCGGGTCTTCCAGTTTGCCGCGAAGTTCGTCGAGGTGTTTCTCCGTCTCCTCGATCGTGCGCTTCAATCGCGAGATGCGTTCCGCATCGGTTTCCGGCTCCTGCCCGGCGCTCGGCGACGAGGCCGGCGAGGCTGGGTCGCCTCCCCGCGGCTTGGCGGATTCTTGTGCATCACCGCGGGCACTGCCGGTAAACGCAACCGACGCGGCGGCGGCCAGGGCGACAATCGCGGCGGAACAACCTGTCGGTCGCGCCACGCTAATGGGCGAAAACGAGAAGAAGCGCCGGGTGCGACGACTCGGCGATGGCGAAAAATTCGACTCTCGTTTCATTTTTCGATGCATGCGCTGACCGTATCGCGCCGTGCTACTTCGTCAAGACGACCCAAAATTCGATGTCCGTCCGGGGGTTCGTGACACTTTAGGCGACGATTGTATCAGCCCCGGGAGGGGCGGCTGTCGCTAGCCCACGGCGGAAGCCGTGGGAATGAACGACCGCATTCCCGTCCCAAGCCCCGGCAGGGGCGGCCGAGTTCAGGCCCGAACGCCCCTGCCGGGGCTACGGATCGATGTGGATCTCCGGATTCCCACGGCTTCCGCCGTGGGCTGACCACGAACGCCCCTGCCGGGGCTGAAGAACTGCCGCCGCAGGTGTCACGGACCCGTCGTCCGCGAGTCGGATTCGCACTCGCCGCGCGGTCCGATCGCGCCGTGGAAGTCGATCAGGCTGGGGCACGGTGCGTGTCGCGTCGGATTTCAGGTCGCCGCTCGATTTGGTAGACGCATGACTGTGGGCAATGAAGACGCGGTGACGATGGCTGACCAAATGCGGGTCCGCCTCGTTCGCGGTGCCGCGCGTATCCTACAGACTATCGAGTTTCTGAGTTACACGCGCGCCCAAATCATGGACCTGCGCGCCTCAACACAGTACACCCGGGCGCATTGAGTTTGAACAAGTTCGCCATCCCGTGCTGATCGCCTACGGCATATCCCTGGATCCGACCACGGTCGGTCGATTCCATAAACATAATGCTAATAAGCACTTACAACTGCTCCCAGCCCGGTCCGGCCCAACGAATCCAGCCGAGGCGGCACTCGGGTCGCATTGGCACGCCGTTTGATAGAGCAACCCACGGCAGCCGACGAGTGATTTGCTGGTTCGATGCGCCTGAAAGTTCAAAATTGGGTTGGGGTGGCCCGGTCGTTGCGCGGCCGGGCTGAAACTCACGCCGCGGGGCGCGGAATTCTCTGGAAACGTGATCAACGCACAAAATGTACATCCGAACGAGTCGTCGGCCATGTGTCCGGCGACCGTTGCTGTTGTAGACATTGGGTAAGTTTTGAATCTTGAAGGAAGGTTGGCAATGTTGAAGACGAATCATACCACCAAAGACTCATTGATGTTCGCCATTGCGATCGGGGCCGCGTGGTTTCTCGCTCCCACGGCCGACGCACAGTTGCGGAGCCTCGAAGGTACGCGCGTCGCGCCGCCGATCGACCATGTCGTCCCCGCGCCGGGCACGCTGCGCTCGGACGAGATGATCCGACCCCAGGCGGCGGGCGGTGTGTGCGTGAACAGCGGCGATTGCTCGGAGCCCACGCCGATCTGCAACACGGGAATCGGCATGTGCGTGGATTGCCTCACGAACGCGGATTGTTCGGAGCCGAACGGCGTCTGCGATGTCATTAACGGCCTTTGCGTCGACTGCCTCGACTCGCCGACTCCCCAGTCGTGCCAGACGAACGTACTGCACGACACGACGACACCGAACACGACGATCTGCGCGTTCTCGGATACGACCGCGCCGGGCGGTTCCACGCGCATTACCGACAATTTCATCCTTACCAGCAACGGTGAAATCCGCAGTGTGACGTGGCGGGGCATCATGGTTCAGCAGGTCGGCGCCGTCTTCAACGATTGCACGCCCACGCTTTCGCTTCCCGCCCAGGATAGCTGGACGATCCGCCTCTGGGAGGATTCGAACGGTATCCCGACGACCCTCGTCGCCGGATTCACCAATGTGAATCCCGGCTCGCCGGGCACCTACACGCGTACGAATACCGGCGAGGTTTTGCAGACCGCGGTTGGGAATTTTCTGGACAACGAAATGACCTACGTCTTCCCGGCGCCGATCGGCGTGTTCGCGCTGCGCAATTACTGGTTCGAGGCGTTCAACAACGATGCCAGCAATACGTGCTTCTTCTGCTGGGAGGCGGCGAGCCCGAATACCGACCTCCTGAGCCTGCAGACGGCCGCGGTGCCCGCCGATCCCTACGTCCGGCCGGATGATGAAAACGCGTTCGACATGATGATGTGCCACGAATTCTGCTCGTACGGGCCGCTGCCGAATCCGCCGTTGATCACGGCCGAGCTGGTCAGCGCCCCGGACTTGGACACCAACTGCTGCACGTTCCGCTACAAGGTTCAAAACACCAATTCCCCCGGTGCCGGAGCGTTGGAGAAGTTCTGGATAGGGGTGGACAAGGGCAGCGGTGACGCGGCGTGCGGTGAAGGCATCGGGGACGGGCATATCACGCCGCCGCCGGGCTACACGGTATCCTATTGCAACACATGGGGCGGCGACGGATTCGCAATCTACGAATTCGAAGGCGGCTCCATCCCCGAAGGCGGCGAAGCGGTCGGACACATCACCCTGCACGCCAACGGCGTGACCCCCGATGTTCTCGACACCAACAACACGGTCGTCGCCCGGGGCATTCGCCTGTGGGGGTCGCAGCTCGACGAAGTGGGTGATCCGCAGTGCGCCATCGGCGGCGGCAATTTCGGCCCGCTGGCGACCCTGGGCCAGGTGGGAAACTGGAGCCCGGGGAATAACGCGCTGTGCAACCTGATTCCGATTCCCGCGACGACGTTGGCGACCAAGGTCGCGTTGACCGCGATCATCGCCATGATCGGCGTCGCACTGGCCCGCCGCGGACGCCTTGCGACGGCGTGATCGCGACCGCGTCGAGTCGCCTGTTGGTTAGTGAAACCAAGCCCCCGGCGGACTTCCGCCGGGGGCTTTTTTTCACCGGGACGGCGATCGCGGGGTCGGATTTGCGGGTCATAACCACCCGTGGTTCGCCGACGGCCGGCTCGCGTTCGATGGCCACGACGCGTTTGCCCATCTTGGCGGCATTGATGGCCGCATCCTGCCCGGCCGGCCCGGTGCCGATGACCGCGAGGTCGTAATGGGAGTGCATATCGGGCCCTTTCGCATCCGCCCCCCGGGGCGCGAACCGCCCGGGCGCGGAATCCCCATACGTCATCGACCCGCAGACCGACGGGGACCTTCGTTCGCAATCGGAGTTGTTCGCATGATTCCATTGAGGCCGAAGGCCTCGTCGTCCGTAGCCGGGGGTCAAGCGCAGCGTGACCCCCGGTACGTCGATCGTCGCAATCCATTTCACCCCGAAGGGGTGGTCGTCATTACGACGACCCACGACATCGACGCCACGACGACCCCTTCGGGGTCGGATTCCCCGCGGGCGACGTTCCGGGGGTGTCGGCCGCTCCCGCGACCTCCACCCCCGGCTACTCACGAACAGGCCCTCGGCCTGAATCGCGGCACCAACAGAAACGTGCATCGGCTCATCGACCCGACGCCTTCTCGGCACCACCCGTCGCGCTTGGCTGGTGCGAGAATCCCTTCTCGCACTCACCTTTGCGGGAATCCCTTCCCGCGCAAGCGCCCGACGCGCCGTGAGCCGCAGGCCTTAGCCCGCGGGCTTTTACGAATTGGGCTTTGGATCGTCCTGTCTCCGCAAATCGCGCATCAACGCGGCGAACGCCTTTTCAAATTCGTCTTCTGTTTTCCATTTCGAGAAATTCGTCGGAATGTGAAACTCGCGGATTTTTTGCGCCAGGTCTTCGCCGGTATCATGGTCAAGGCATTCCCACGCCTGAATCTTGGCGTACGGAACCAACGCGATCGGAAAGAGCACGTCCTTCCCTGTTTCCTTTTCCTTTTTCCGTGCCTTCTTGATCTCCCGAATGACCCATTCGCTGTTCATGCTGTACTCGGACAGCACAAGCAAGAGCCGATCGTGCAAACGGATGGCCTCGTCAATCTGCCGCTCGCTCTTTCGTCCGCCGCGCATGTCCTCCGGAGCAAACCACACGCGCAGCTTTTCGGCCTGAAGGCGGGCGTGCAACCGCCGCGCGAAGGCGTCGTCCTTGCCGCTGTAGCTGATGAAACAGGAATAGAACTGGATCGGCTGCATCTGCCCGATGAGTGAGGGCAGGTACTCGATCAACACCTCCGGCACGCCGCAGCCCCGTAAGAAGGCCTCCGGTATCCTGCCCTTCGACTTGAAAAGAGTGTCCACACCAACGGTACTCGGCGCATGGTGGACGATGGTCTCAAGGTTTTTCGCATCGGATAGATCGACGTCGTCAAAGGTAGTGAATATCGAGAGCGCCTTGTCAAAGTCGGCTCCGCGCAGATCGGCACCGGTCAGGTTGGCCTCCAACAGGGTGACCCCGTTCAGCTTGGCCCCGTTCAGGTTGGCCCTGCTTAGGTTGGCCCGGCGCAGGTCGGCCCCGCGCAGGTCGGCCCCGCGCAGGTCGGCCCCGCGCAGGTCGGCCCAGGGCAGGTTGGCCTCGCGCAGGTCGGCGCAGTGCAGGTTGGCGTGGTTCAGGTTGGCACGGTTCAGGTTGGCCTCGTTCAGCTTGGCCCTGTAGAGGCTGGCCCCGTTCAGGTTAGCCAGGCTTAGTTCGGCACCGCGCATGTCGGCCCAGCGCAGGTCGAGCCGTGCCATCTGATGGTGTTCTCGCCACTTGGCGATGGCCACACTGCCTTTCTTGACGATTTCGACATGTTCCGGATTGGCCATGACCACCTTCCACGGAGTCACTCTTCTCCCACTACGCTGACCGCCGGGTACGGCGCGTTCTACCCGCCGATTCTTTCTACCCATCTGCGAAATCCGTGCAATCTGCGGATCATCCTCTCCCTTCGCGCCTTTGCGCCTTGGCGTGAGGCGATTCGTCCGCGCCGGGGACGTGCGGCGGGCGTGAATCGGCTTGGCGGCGTTCACACATCGTCCGTGGAGGTCCACGGGTGGTCCGCTGGCGTCCCCGGTCGGGTTGGGGAGGCCCCCGGATCGTCAGGGGAACCCCCCGGATTGGCCGGGGAGGCCCCCGGATCGTCGGGTGACGCCACCGGATGAGCAAGCTCGGTGAACGCTTCCGTGGGGATGAGGACTCGCCCGAACAGCCGGGAGAGGATGTCAACGTGTCCGATCGCAACGAGATAGCTCAGCGGCGAGCTGTCGGCGACCACGATCATGAGTGCCGGTCGCCGAATACGCGGTCCAGCGTTCGTCGGTCGGCCTCGAGGTCATCAAGGCCATAGTTCCAGTGCACGCCGCGTGAGCCCAGCCACTCTTCGGTCTCATACCGCGAGTCGAATCCCAAAAGACGGCGAACCGTGCCGATGCCGAGCTTGCCCGCGCGATACCCCTCCATGACCAACGCCTCCAGCGCGGCACGGTCGAGATTGTCACCCCAAGCCCGCCGAAGGGCGGCGGCCGCGTCGTCGGGGATTTGAAGGTGGATGGTCATGGGACGCTCTCTCCGTGGGACGCCCGACGCCGCGGCGGCGGTCCGTTGCCGCGACGCGGTCCATCCGGGGGCGGCGAACTCACGTTCGAATTTCCGCGGCCCGTTACCATGCCGTTTTGTCCTCTACGCCGACGGGCTACCGCCCATTGTCCCCCAATATGGTTATTGTACCATCAACTCCTCCACGGAAGCCAGCGGCTTGCGCGAGGGATCACGATATTGGGCGTCGAAACCTCCAGCGACGAAACGGCCGTGGTCGGCGCGGACCTTAACCACGCGATCGTGGTGCCCCATCCCTCGCGCAGCGCGGGGTCGGGGAATCCTTTGACGATTGTCCGCTCGTGCGAGAATCCCATCTCGCACGGATGCCCGCCGGAATCCACTCCGGTCGCCTGTGCCGGCCATGCCCCATTCACGATCGTCCACCACGACGCCTCGGGCACGCTGGCCATCGGCGACAACCTGCCGTTCATGCAGTCGCTGCCCGACGGGTCGTGCGACCTGATCTACGCCGACCCGCCGTTCATGACCGAACGCCGCCGCACCACCGGCCGCGACGCCGCGGGGTTTGACGACCGCTTCGGTGCGTCCATCGCCGCGTATCTGGCGTTCCTGCGGCCGCGGTCCGAACAGATGCACCGGCTTTTGTCCGAACGCGGCAGCCTCTACCTGCACCTCGACTGGCGCACGGTACACGACGCGAAGGTCATGCTGGACGGCGTCTTCGGCCGGCGGAACTTTTTGAATGACATCATCTGGCACTACCGCACCGGCGGCGGTTCGCGGAAATGGTTCGCCCGCAAGCACGACACCATTCTGCTGTATGCCCGGCACGCGGGCCGTCACACGTTCCATGTGCAACGCGCCGGGCATTACCGCACCGACGGGTTGCTAATCGACGCCGCCGGCCGGCCGTTCAAGAAAACCCGCAACGGCCCACTCTATTTCCACCCCGGCGGACCGGCGCTGACCGACGTGTGGGATCTGCCATTCCTGTCGACGGTTTCACGGGAGCGCACCGGCTACCCCACGCAAAAGCCGTTGGCGCTCCTCGAACGCGTCATCGAATCAAGTTCCAACCAGAACGACGTGGTGGCCGACTTCTTCTGCGGCAGCGGCACCACCCCCGTAGCCGCCCACCGCCTCCGCCGCCGCTGGATCGCCTGCGACGCCCAACCCGCCGCCGTCCGCATCACCGCCGGGCGGATGAATCTATCGCTGATATCCCGGTTGCCTTCGTAGGGCGGGTTTCACCCGCGCGACGTCCCGCGACGTCTGAACTCCGTCAAAGCCGTCGCCGGGATCACATCTCCACCGCCACCGATGGCGGATGAAACCCGCCCTACCGGCCTCGACATTCACGGGTTCGGCGGCGAGGCGTGGTTGATGGTGTTCGAGGAGGGCCGACAACGGAACGACCGTTTTGCCCATCCACGGGCCTGTTTGGTGGGGATGTTCCCCGGCGGGCGACATGGGGCACATTCAATCGTGACCGTTGACGGCGCCCGGGACACCGGCTATGCTGCCGTTCGTGGGGTAGGTCGCGTCCGAATGGGCCTTGCGGCCCCGTCCTCAACACCGCGGGAACCATGACCGATCCCGTCGAATCGCCGGCCATCCGACACCATTGCGGGCTTTTCGGCGTCTACGGCCATCCCGACGCCGTCGCCCTGACCCATCTGGGGCTGTACGCGCTGCAACATCGCGGACAGGAATCGGCCGGCATCTGCTCGACGGACGGCCGTTTGATTAAGCGGACGGCCGGGCTGGGCCTAGTCAATCAGGTGTTCGACCGCCGCAAGCTGGACGAGTTGCGCAACTCCGCCGCGATCGGGCACGTTCGCTATTCAACCACCGGCTCCTGCAACGACGCCAATGCCCAACCGCTGCTGTTTGAATTCGCGGGCGGGCAGGTGGCCGTCGCCCACAATGGCAACCTGATCAACGCCGCGTTGCTTCGCAGCCTTTACGAGGAGCACGGGCACATCTTCCAGACCACCAGCGACACGGAAATCATCATTCACCTGCTGGCGAAGCCGGCGCACCAAGCCAAGGCCAACCCGCTGTCGCACGTACTGAATCATTTGCAGGGCGCCTATTCGCTGTTGTTCCTGTTCGCCGATCGCATGATCGCGGTCCGCGATCCCCTGGGATTCCGACCGTTGTGTTTGGGGCGCTTGCCGAATGGGGCCGCGGTCGTGGCGTCGGAAACGTGCGCCCTGGACATCGTCGAGGCCGACTATGTCCGTGACATCGCGCCCGGCGAGATCCTGACCATCAGCGGGGACGGTGAAACGACGCGCTCGTTTGGTCACGCGCCCGACAATCGCCGGGCGGCGTGCATTTTCGAGCACATTTATTTCGCCGATCCGTCGAGCAACATTTTCGGCGAAAACGTACACATGTTCCGGCAGCGGTCGGGCAGGCGGCTGGCCCAGGAAGCGCCGGTGGACGCCGATCTGGTCATACCCGTGCCTAACGCCGCCCGCTGTGCGGCCATCGGCTACGCCCAAACCAGCGGAATTCCGCTGGGCCGCGGGTTCACCACCAGCCATTTCGCGGGGCGATCGTTCATCATGCCCGACCAGTCGGCCCGCGATCACGAAGTGAAGGTCAAGCTGCGGGTCATCCGCGAGGTGGTCAATGGCAAACGGCTGGTCGTGGTCGAGGATTCCGTCGTCCGGGGCACGACCACGCGTGGCAAGATGGGGGCGTTGCGAAAAGCCGGGGCCACGGAAATCCACCTTCGCGTGGCCAGCCCGCCGATCCGGCACGGGTGCTATTTCGGGATCGACTTTCCGGACCGGTCGAAACTGGTGGCGACCGATCGTTCGGTCGACGAGGTCCGCGATTTCCTCGGCGTCGACTCGCTCCACTACCTGTCGATCGAGGGATTGTTGAGTTGTGCGGGCATGGCCCCCGATCAATACTGCACGGCCTGTTTCAGCGGCGACTACCCCGTTGAGGTGGATCGGCCGGTGGACAAGTTCGCCCTCGAACAGCGTCAGTTGCGCATGTTCACCTGACGGCGACCACGTCCCCGATTGATTGGTGCCCCGTCCCTTGCCCGGCTGTCCGCACTGCGGCGGACCGGTCGGCGAGGTACAAACCTGCGAACAGTTCATCGAAGACCTGCCTCCCACGCGTCCACAGGTGACACGACTGGTCACTTATGTGGGCCGGTGTCGCCACTGCGGCGAAGTCCGCAGTACGCACCCGATGCAGGTCAGCATCGCCACCTGCCACCAACGCGGACAAGACCTCGTCACCGTCCTCCGCCCCGACCTCGTCCTGCCCACACCCTTGCCCGCACGCCAATCACGTACGCGCAAGGGATGGGGCACCAGCCACGAGCCCCACGTACCCGCCGTGGGGCCGCGGTGTGCGAAGCTGCCGGACAGATCATCTTGACCGCCCTGTCGCCCAATCAGGTTGGGACTGCCCGACGACGGCCGAAGAGTACCGTCCCCATCGACATGCCGCTCAGGAGCAGAATGAGCAGCCCCCACTGCGACACGGTCGGAACGGGATCCGGCGGCTCGCAGGGAAGCCCGACGACGTTCAGATCGAAGTTGGTGCTGGAGCCGATAAGTTGCGAATCGCCTCCCGCGGGGGGGAAGTTGGAGCCGGCCACGTCCACCTTCACTCCGCTCTGCAAGAACGGCAGACCGACCATGAGCACGAAACACCCCGTAACGTTCGGATCGCCATTGGTGATGTTTGTGTCGATGACGATCTGATTCGTGCAGCCGGTCATCGGGCTTCCCAAGCTCCAAAACGACGGGCCGAACCCCACATCGTCGCAGAAAACTTCCCCACGTTGCCCGTGGCCGACGTGACCGTGCCATTGCGGAAACCGCCGCCCGCATCCGAGAGCGAGATCTGCACACTTATCGAATCAAGCGTTGTGATTTCCTGGCCGTCGACTATCGCGCTTCCGTTCGCGGCCACGATCGGGTAACCGCCCGCTGCCGGAACGGGCGGCGCGATGAAATGGATGATGCATCGGCAACCCGCCGGTATCGCCGCCAGGGCCGTCTGACCCTGGGGCACCATGGTCAAGGTGACCAATACTCCGCACACGAAAAACCGCCGCATGGCCATTCCCTCCATTCCCCTCATTCGACAATCCCGATCGCCGATGGCGCCGTGCATCGGCACCGACTCTCTTGCACCGGAGAGGGCGCGAGCGACCGGGCAGAAAGCGCGGACCCGCCCTCGCGAGTATCCTCTCCCGCTCTTGCAAGAACCCGTTGCTCTGAAAACACACCCATTCGCCGATGTATTTCGTTCCGGCGCCCTCATTCTGCCCGGAGGGCACGCGATCTTAGCCAGGGACTTCAGTCCCTGGATCCCAGCCCCGTGACTCCCGCGCCCGGAGGGCGCACGCGCGCCGGTGGACAAGGCCCGTGCTCCTTTCCATTTTCATGCACTATGGCGACCGGCCCGGTCATGCCTTCTCGTGCGAGAATCCCTTCTCGCACGCACTCGCCGCGGGAATCCCTTCCCATTCTATCAATGCCCATCGCGCCGCCGCGCAACAGCGCAGCGGCGCGACCCCGGACATACCGGACACTCCACACGACGCATCCGCGGGGC
The DNA here is from genome assembly GCA_013140575.1 of Phycisphaerales bacterium. GTDB lineage: Bacteria > Planctomycetota > Phycisphaerae > UBA1845 > UBA1845 > JABFSN01. Next base: position 12,387 of record JABFSN010000122.1, read on the forward strand.
CGGTCAGGCCGGTACCGTCCGCCGACGACCGAAGAGAACCGTCCCCATCGACAACCCGCCCAACGTCAACACCACCAGCCCCCATTGGGAAACCGTCGGAATACTCGTCCCTCCTCCTGGCTCGGCAAGAACGGCCATTGTCGCCAACGGCTCGGAGCCAGGATCATCATCTCCATTCCCGTAGAAAACCAGATCATAAATACCGAATGGCTCGAAGGGGTCGAGCTCGACGTTCACGGAAATGACTGCTGACCCGCCAATGGGTAGGTCAATCTCGCCTTGCACCGATTCTCCGGGAGCTTGCCCATTCAATCGTACTGGATTGGCATCGTCCATGCCGGCGGGCGTTGCCGCTACCTCATAGGCCAGCACACCGCCCATGTCGTTGTTATTTGTGACAAGGAAAGACGCTGTTCCTGTTTCATTTCGCCTCAGCTCAACGACCGCCGGGATATCAGGTTCAGCTTGGGCGCACCAATTGCTCATTGACCGCAACGATCCCAGGCACGTGAGGGGCCGGGATTCCCCCGGCCCGGGAAGAGTTGCACTCATCTCGTAGCATGCAGTTTCCCCGGGAGTCATCCCAATCGGTCGCATGATTTGAACGACAAACGGGCGGCACCCTGGAGGCACGACGAAGTTTAGAAAAGAGGCAGGGTTGATCGGCACAAACGTAGACGGACCGATGTTCGTGCAAGTGGTGACGTTCGTGGGGAGGCCGGAGAACGAGAGGTCGTAGGCTACGGGGTTCGTCGAATAGTTGCAGATTTGCACGGGAACATTCACGGCGTTCTGGTTCAAGCACATTCCAGTGTTTTGAGGAACATGGCACGCCTTCTTGCACTTTCCAAAGGCCCCCGCCGCAAAGATCGCCTGAATTCGACTTTGCGAAAGCGGACGATTAAAGACTTCGACTTCGTCGACGGCAGGAAATGGGGGATAACCACTCGAGCCATCGTAGTCGCCGATGATCAATGGCCCCGTTCCGTTTATGGATCCGAGGCTATTGATGGCGAATGAATCGACAACAGAACCATTAATGAACAATCGCCCTACGTTAGCCCCCGGATTAAGAGTGAAGGCCACATGAATCCAATCCCCATTGCTAATGGTGCTTGTTGGGAAAGCACGCGAGGTGGTAAAGCTGCCACCACTCCCGAAAAGATTAAGCGTCAAGAGTTGGAAGACTAAAGGAAAGGGAGCAAACTGGTCCATCCGAAGCTCAAAGCCTCTTCCCCCCCCGGTCTTTGAAGCAATTGCCGCACCCGTTGTGTATGTGAACTTTACCCAAGCATCGAAGGAGTATCCTTGGGCACCCGGGTTCAAGTCAGGTGAGTGGGGAATGCTCACCCGCGCGTTTTGAGATGGAAAGCTGAACGCTTCGTCGACCATTCCGGCGGTGTAGCCTCCATTGATGAGAGTTCCGACGTGGAGGTCGGCAATGTCATTGGCGCTGTGATCGCCCGGCCACCACCCGACCATATTGCCAGGCGGAGCGATACAAGGGCAACTGCAGCTTACCAGTGGCGAGGAACAGTAGATATCGAATGTCCCTGGGGCACCACCCTGGCCGGATAACTGATTCCCAATTTGGATGAACAGAGGTTCGCAGCACTGCGTCGGGCAGGTAATAGTACCGGCACCGCAAGCCAAAGGAGCTCCGACTGGGCATGTGCTGTTCCCGGAATAGCACGCGACCGTCCTATTCGGTACCACAATCTGAACGGTCGGTCCCGCGCAGTTGACATTCTTCCAGAGAAACCAGATGTCACTTTCCATTTGAGCTGGCACGCCACCTGGTGGGGAACAATTCGTCGGAGCGGGAGTCGGGCCGGCACCCGTGCTATCGTAGGAGTTGAAAGATTGCAGCGTCTCGGGTCCGGAGATGATCGTCGGGTTGCTACAACTGTCGTTGTTCAGGTATACTTGTGCAGTCTGCGCGATAGTCGGATCGGGCGCAAGCGACACGAAGATCCCGCAGACGATTAGCAGCCTCGCAGGAGAGGGCAAGGCTGTGCGAACTTGGCCTTCAAAAAAGACCCTGCTCCGGCGCGCATACCCCGCTACTAAAGAAACGCCACGTTTGCACGGAACGATTCGACGGCTTTGCATTTTCAGACCTCCCTCAAAGAAAAGATTCGCATAACAATTCGCTCAAAGTTCCCATAGCGTGCGCATCGCCCACGATTTCCCTATGCTCCTACTGTCGCGGTGGCCGCCTCGCTCCACAGGCCCAAGCCGCTTCTCTGAAAATACCGCCGAACGTTGGGCACGGTCCCTACAATCTGCCCAGTTTTTCATCCCCAATGGCGATCGGTACAATCGTGCATCTTGGTGCGAGAATCCCCTCTCGCACACACTCTTCGTGGGAATTCCCTCCCACGAAGCCAGAGCCCGCCGGCCACGCCTGCGGCGTAGGGCCGCGATACGCGAAGATGCCGGACATTCCAACATACGGCCCATTCCAGCAACCCCCTCACCCTACCCTTCACCCTCCCTCCTCGGTCGGGTTCATCCCCACAAAAAGGGAGAGGGGAAAAAAGGAGAGCCGGTGTATTGGGGATGGTCTCTCACCCGGCCGTCGGGCGCAATCAGCCCGGGACCATCCGCCGACGACCGAAGAGCACCGTTCCCATCGATATTCCGCTGAGCAAGAGCACCAACAGCCCCCACTCCGAAACGGTGGGTATGCCCGCGCTCTGGCGGAGTGCGCTTAGTTGTATGCGGAAGATCAGATACTCCCGATGCCCGCCGCCCCCGGGAGGGTTCATGGTGAAGGCGTCAGAAATGTATTGGGGGTCGGCTGGGTCCGGATGAGCGTTGTACCACATCCAGCGGGGCTGATCGGTCATATCGATGAGTTGAGGATTATTCTGGGACTCGTTCGGACATACTTGTGGAAAAACACCGCCGGTGGGGGCGTTGGGCTCGCCGACGACCAGGACTCCTTTTTCAAGCCCCGAACCGCTCGTTCCCCCCAGCGTGTCAACCCAGCCGACGCTACTGCCGGGGCCGCCACTGAGGGTGTTGGCGAGACCGACCTGAGTATTGATGTCCGCACGCGACGGCCCCCCTGCGGGTGGACAGTCATGGTCTATCCCGGTCGCAAATACCTCCCAGCCGGCCCCGCTGTAACCAATGGTTGCGCCCGGTTGATTGCCTTCAAACCTTGCGAGAACGCCTTGGAGCACGGAATCGTCGCTCCACGCCGCGATGTAAATGTAGAAGTTCCCCGGTTTGGTATGGCTGTACGTTTCTGGTCCGCCTGCACAATTAAAAATCTCTGCTGCCAAAGTGCAGTTTTCGACACTGACGCCGGAGCAGTCCCCGTAGAGGCCGTTGGGGCAGCCGGGATACGAAGCTCCCATTTTCGGACCCTTGACACACGTGCCTGCTTGGCAGGGACCGGGCATAAAATCACGAATGTCGGAGCCTATCCCGTTAACGGTGCCTAGGCCGTAGGCATAGCCGTTGTCCGCTGTGATCGTGGCGTTGAAGGGGAGCGCACCTTGGGAGGCCTGCGGTCCTGCAACGACGGTCACAAGCCCGGCCGCAAGTAGCCGACACATACGCCTGCAACTCGACGATTCGCCGGACATGAAGCTGATGTTTCCCATCCTCGTGTTCACGGTTTCTCTCCTTGTTTTGATCTGGTGATTGTGTGAGGTGTAACAAACTGAATTGGTGGACCGATCCAACTTGCCCGCAATCCCGCCCGCGGCGTGCCCGGCCACGCGGCTGAAGACACCCGGAAAGCCACCGTTGACCGGCAAGTGCCGGTTCGGGTGACATACGGTGCCAGTTCGCGAAGGACCATCAAGGTCGCGACCCTCCTTTCGTTTTTCAAGCTCAATCGACGTGCTCCCATCCGGCCAAAGCGGATGGTGAAGGAACCCTTATAGTCCGGTAACACTGGGATTGCAAGATCAAAATTCCAATAAAAACACAATAAAATCAGCGTAAAACGGGAATTGTCCGCGTAGCTTGGCTTTCGGGGCGACAGAATCGACCGGTCGCGACCGGCGGGCGACGCAGCCTCGGGACTGGCGTCCGGGGTTCTGATGGCTGTGCGGCGACTCGAAAACTCAACCGGGTTGAGGCAGTGGTGGCGGCCGCGGAATCTCGCCGGATCGAGGTCCTTCGCTCCGCCCGCGATGACACATCCTGTTGGGTTTCCCTAATCTGTGGGCCTATACGGAGACTGGAAAACGTGGCACGGGGAGTTCCGCCGTTTGGAGGCGCTCGACGGAACAAGAAAGCGATCGGCCACGCGGCCGGCCCGGCCGATTAGCTTGGATGCCGACGTCAGCGCGTGTCGGGCGACCGGTGTCGGCGATCCCACACTTCCTCGGCCTCGGGACGGCGGACGTAGATGGGGATCAGTTGCGCCGGATCGTCGAAATCACCCGCGGCGGCGCGTTCACGCCCCAGTCGATAGACCACCTCGGCCCGGGCGCGAAATAGTGATTCGGGTAATACGAATAAACCCCCGGGGTCCGGCGATGGCGGGCCGCCCATCACACGCGTCAGTGCTTCGGCGATGAACGGGACGCCTTCGCCGGTTACGGCGGCCGGTTTTGGCAGGCAATCGAGGAATGTGACCGGATCGCATTCCGCGGCCGGGGCGGTTGAAAAATATCGATTGCCGATCAGGCGGTACGCGGCGGCGAAGACGGATTTGCGTTTGGCGTCGAGAACCACGCCGAGGTTCAACGGTGGGGGGTTGGCGTCGAGCGCGTTTTGGGCGACGGCGTCGAGGGTGGCGACGCGGACTACGCGAACGCCCATGGACCACGCCAACGTCCGGGCGAGTGTGATCCCGATGCGCAGTCCGGTGAAACTACCCGGTCCGCCGGAGACGTATAGTTCGGACAGCGCAGACGGTTCACACCCGTGCGCCCGGCACAACCCATCGACGGTGGGCAGCAGTTCCACGGCGTGATTGAAGGCGGTGTTAAAGGCGGCCGCCGCGACGATGTCGTCGTCGCGGCCCAGGGCGATGCCGCCGACACGCCCGGTTGTTTCCACGGCGAGGTTGAACATGACCGAAATTCTACCGCGAAAGGGGATTTTGCGGGCAAACCACGCCGAAAGGACAAGCCCCTGCGTGACCGGCGTTGACGCCATTTCGCGGTGTGTCTAGCATTGTCGATTCGGCGAAAACCGCCGGCACGGCGCCGTGGGCGAGACGGCGGCGCGGTGGAGCATGGGAACCATCGAACGACATGCCGACAACGTTTGCCATCATTTCGGATATTCACGCGAATCTGGAAGCGTTGCAAGCGGTGTTGGCCGACATCGACGGCCGGGGGATCACGGAGTGGTATTGCCTGGGGGACGTGATCGGTTACGGTGCCAGTCCGAAGGAATGCCTGGACCTGGTGATCGAGCGATCGAAGGCGACGCTGTGCGGGAATCACGACCAGGCCGTTTTTTTCGAGCCGTGCAGCTTCAACATCAGCGCGGAGCGGGCGGCGTACTGGACGCGGCGAACGTTCGAAGAGGAATCGAACCGGGCGCTGCGGAACCGCCGGTGGGAGGCGCTGGGTCGGCTGCCGTGCCGGTTCGAGACGCACGGGCTGCTGCTGGTGCACGCGTCGCCGCGGCGGCCGATCAACGAGTATTTATTCGCGGAGGACGTGTACACGAATCCGACGAAAATCCTGGCGAATTTCGAACGGCTGGAGCCGCACCACATGACGTGCATGGTGGGGCACACGCACGTGCCGGGGGTGTTTTTGGACGACCCCTATTTCGACCCGCCGGGGGAGCTGCCGGAAACGAACCGGTATGTCATCACCGACGACGAGAAGGCCATCATCAACGTGGGCAGCGTGGGACAACCGCGGGACCGGGACGTGCGGGCGAGCTACGTGGTGGTGACGGTGGACGACGGGCAAGCGCAGAGCGGCTACCGGGCTACGGTCGATTTCGTTCGCGTGGAGTACGACGTGGAGAAGGCGGTCAAGAAAATATTGGCCGTCCCGGACCTGGATGATTTTCTGGGGACGCGGTTGCTGGACGGTCGTTGAGCGCGGCGGCGGCGCGGATCGGGCCTGGCGTGGTCGCCCGGAACGCCGTCGGTGACCGTCAACGGGTCGAACGACGACCACCGGGCGAGGCCCGGCGGATCAGAATCGATGCAGAATAAAGACATGTTGCGCGCCCTGTTCTGGGCGGCGCTGGTTTTCCTCGCCTGGCAGTTGATCGCGCTGCGCATCTGGCCGCCGGCCACGCCGGGCGCACCACCGGCAGCGTCGGACGTGGCGCCGGCGGCGCAAAACGAGCCAGATGGCGTGGATTTCGCGTTACCTCCAGGGCCGAGAGTCGGCGCGGGGGCGGTCACGCCGGCGGAGAGCATCGCTGCCCAATTGGTGACCGGCGAACCGGCGACGCATCATTTGGGCGACACGGGCGGAGTCGGAGACAGGACGTACGGGCTGTCGTTGGAGTTAAGCAGCGTGGGGGCGTCGTTGGAGTCGGCGGCGCTCAGCGATCATTCCGTGTCGGTCAACGACGATCCACCCGTTCCGTATCCGATTCTCGCAACGGTGGTCGTGCCCGACGGTCCGACGCATCGGTCGTTTTCGACGGAAAAAATCCATTTGTTAAATGCGGCGATGGACGTTCGACTGGCGGACGTTCCGTGGGTGGTCGAATCGTCGAACGCAACGTCGGTCAGCTATTCCACGACCATTAAGGACAAGGACGGCACGGCGCTGCTGCGCTGCGTCAAGTCGTTTCTGCTGCCGGACACGGGGCGGGAGCCTGACCGGCATGATCTGTCCCTATCGCTGACGTTCGAAAACCCCGCTGGCCGGGACGAGTCGGTGATCGTGACGCAGTGGGGAGCGGTCGGCCTGCCGAAGGCAGACCCGCGGATGGACGACCGGGCGCTGTTCTTCGGCGCGGCGGCGGAAGGGGAGATTCGCAGCTCGCCGGGGGCGTTGACCGCGGGGCTGAAGAGCGAGTTGCCGCTCGTGGAAAGCTCCGCCGACAAACCGCCGGTCGCGTGGGTGGCGATGGCGAACAAGTTTTTCGTGGCGTTTGAGACATTCGTGCGGTCGGACGGGAAGGGTTTCGGCGGCGACTGGATCGAACGCGTGCAGCAGGTGCCGCTGGTGATGGGGACGGCGAACGGGACCGAGGCCGCATTGCTGATGACGACCAAGCCGATCAACGTGCCGGCGGGACAGTCGCGGACGCTGACGATGGAGGTCTACCTGGGACCGAAATCGCGGCAGGCGTTTCAGCAGGTCGAGTCCTATCGCGAACGCGGTTACGACGACATGGTGGTGGCCAGCTACGGCGTGGGCTCGTGCTGCAGTTTCATGGCCTTCCGTTCGCTGACGGTGATCATGGTGTCGATGCTGGACTGGCTGTATGGGCTGGTTCGAAACTACGGCGTGGCCATCATCATTCTGGTGTTGATCGTGCGCACCATCCTGCACCCGGTGACCAAGAAGGGTCAGGTCAACATGATGCGCATGCAGCAGAACATGAGCACGCTGCAGCCCAAGATGGACGAGTTGAAGGCCAAATACGGCAACAACAAGACCAAGCTGAACGAAGAAGTGATGAAGATGTACCGGGAGACGGGGGCGAACCCGGCCACGGGCATGATTTCGTCGTGCGCCCCGATGTTCCTGCAGATGCCGATCTGGATCGCGCTGTATACCTCGTTGAATTTCAACATCGAGATGCGGCACCAGCCGTTTGTGTTCTGGATCCGCGATTTGACGGCGCCGGACGCGCTGATCCGGTTTGACGAGGCCGTGCAACTGCCGCTGATGGGCCCGGTATCGGGGTTCAATTTGCTGCCGATCCTGGTGGGCGTGTTCATGTTCGTGCAGCAGAAGATGATGCCGAAAACCAAGCCGCCCCCGGGACCGCCGAACGCGCAGGCCGAGCAGGCGGCGCAGATGCAGAAGATCATGCCGTACATGTCGCTGGTCATGTCGTTGATTTTCTACAACATGCCGTCGGGGCTGAATCTGTACATCGGGGCCAGCAGCTTGTTCGGGACGATTGAGCAGTGGCGCATCCGCAAGCACATCGAACGCCTCAAGAAATTGCCGCCGCCCGCGGAGAACCTCGTGGCCAAGAAGAAGCCCGACGGGCCGCACAAGCCATCGTTCTTCGAGAAGCTGAAGAAAGCGGCGGCGGATGCCCAGAAGCGGCAGCCGGAGAAGAAGCAGGGGAAGCGGTAGTGCGGTGACGAAGAGGGCGGCCGGACGTAAAGCGCACGGAGCGTGCCGGGGCACGGCCCATCCGGCGGAACCGATCGGCGCTCGTCGGCAGCCCCCGACGCACGCGGGGATCAATTACCCCGGGCGAGCTTCCTGCGACCAGCGGGTGAAACCCGCCCTACACGCGTCTGACGAATGAACCATCCAGAAATGAACACCGGTGCGCCGAGGTAGCGAAGACGTGGTTGTATTATTCGCCATCACGTTGTTCGTCAGCGCCGGGCTGCTGTTCGCCGTGCAGCCCATGGTCGGCAAGATGATCCTGCCGTCGTTCGGCGGCACGCCGGCGGTCTGGAACACCTGCATGGTGTTTTTTCAGGCCGTCCTGCTGGCCGGGTATCTGTATGCCCACGGCGCGGTCTCGTGGCTGGGGGTTCGGCGGCAGACCGTCCTGCATTTGCTGGTCATGCTGGGACCGCTGGCGTTGCTGCCCATCGTTCTGGCCGCCGGCGGGCCGCCGGCGGCGGATGCATCACCCGTCGGATGGTTGCTGTGGCGGCTGACGGCGGTGGCGGGGCTTCCCATTTTCGTGGTGTCGGCGACGGCCCCGCTGTTGCAGAAGTGGTTCGCGCAGACGGGTCATCCGTCGGCACACGATCCGTATTTTCTGTACGGGGCCAGCAATCTGGGCAGTCTGGCGGCGTTGTTGGGTTACCCGTTGCTGATCGAGCCCGGACTGGCGCTGCCGGCCCAAACCGGTTCGTGGGCGTGGGGATATTACGGTCTGGTGGCGTTGGTGGCCATGTGCGCGTTCGTGGTCCGGCGTTCGCCCAGTGGTCCTGCCCGCGACAGGGATTCATCGGTGCCGATCGAATCGGCGCCATCGGCGTCACGCCGCGTCCGATGGATTCTGTGCGCGGCCGTGCCGTCCAGTTTGTTGTTGGGAGTGACGACGCACATTACGACGAACATCGCGGCCGTTCCGTTGCTGTGGGTTTTGCCGCTGGCGTTGTACCTCGTGACGTTTATTCTGGCATTCGAGCGTCGGCCGATCCTGCCGCATCGCGTGATGATCCGGCTGTTTCCGTTTGTGCTTCCGGTGTTGGCGCCGTTGATTTTTTTTGAAAGCCCGCACCTGACGTGGCTGTCGATCCCGTTGCACCTGTTGATTTTTTTCGCGGTGGCGATGGTCTGTCACGGCGAATTGATGCGCACCCGTCCGGCGACGCAGCATTTGACAGCGTTCTATCTGTGGATGTCGTTCGGGGGGGTGCTGGGCGGGATGTTCAATGCCGTGGCGGCGCCGTTCCTGTTCGATTCGATCGTCGAATACCCGCTGATTCTGGCCGCGGCGTGTTTCCTGCTTCCGGCGGTCGTGTCGAATGGGAAGGTCCGCGCGGACGTTCGATGGACCGATGTCGGCGGCGAATACCGGCGCCGAACGGCGTCATCCACGACGTCGGCGAATCGGTTGGACGTGGCACTGCCGGCGATTCTTGCCGGATTGTGCGCGGTAATCATCTGGGCGTTTCGGCGCACCTCGTGGAACTCGACGTGGTTGTCCGTAGGCATCCTGATCGTGATCGGCGCGATGACCTGTTTCGCGTTCAAGGACCGACCGTTGCGTTTCGCGCTGGGTTTTTCCGTCTATCTGGCGGCGATCGGCGTCTACAGCCACATTCCGACGGGCGCGTTGCTGCACGAGGAACGGAATTTTTTCGGCGTCAAGCGCGTGTTCGTCACCCGCGAGGGCGACCTGCGGAAATTCGTCCACGGCACCACCAACCACGGCATGCAATGGAACGACCCGGCGCGGCGATCGGAACCGACCGCGTACTATCACCGCGCGGGACCGGTCGGCGACGTGTTCCGGGCGCTTCGGCCGGTGACCGGTTTGAATCGCGTGGGAATCGTGGGGCTGGGCGCGGGGGCGATGGCGACGTACGTGGAGCCGGAGCAGCATTTCACGTTTTACGAAATCGACCCGTCGGTGGCGCGGATCGCCCGGGATCCGAAACTGTTTACGTTCCTGTCCGACTGCCGGGGCAAGGTGGACGTGGTGTTGGGCGACGGGCGATTGACGCTGGGGGACTCGCCGAACGGCGCGTTTGATTTGATCATGCTGGACGCGTTCAGTTCTGATTCCGTGCCGACGCACTTGTTGTCGCGCGAAGCACTGGCGATGTACGTGGACAAGCTGACGCGCGACGGGGCGATCGTTTTTCACATTTCCAACGGCTATCTGGACCTGGAACCGGTGATGGCCCGCCTGGCGGGCGATGCCGGACTGGTCGCCCTGCATCGGCAGGATCATGTTGTCGGCGGCGTCGAGCACGACGACGCCCGCATGTCGTCCCATTTTGTGATCATGGCCCGGAAGGAAGCCGATCTGGGGGAACTGACGGGTCTGGCGACGTGGCCACATCTGGCCGATGAGCCGGGCGCGCCGCTGTGGACCGATCAATACTGCAACATCGTCGATCTGTTCCTGTCGCCGCGGCGCCCGACGCATCGCGATGGGTGACGGGTCGCGCCCCACGCGGGAGGGGATTTCCGCACCGGCACGAAATCGCGCCGGCATTTACGATCCGATTGAAATCGAGCCCGTGAAATGGGTTTGCATCAGAACGGCGTCGGCGGCGTCCACGTCGCCGTCGGCGTCGATATCGGCATCGTTGCACGTGGGCGGCGCCGACTGGTCCGGGCCGGCCAGGCATCCCTGGAACGCCGCGTAGTCAATCAAGTCGATCTTCCCATCTCGATCGATGTCGCCCGCGAACGAGGTCTGAATGGCGGCCATCACGTCCACGATGCCGTAACCGCGGACGTACTCCGCATCAAACGTGCCGTTGGCGACATAACCGTCGGCCGTGCGGATGAGCGCCGAACGGACCTGGGCGACGGACCAGTCGGGATGCGCCTGAACCACCAACGCGGCCGCGCATGCCATCAGCGGCGTGGACAGGGACGTGCCTGACGCGGATTGATAGGCCAGATCGTCATCGGGGTTCACGGTCGCCGTCCCCAAACCGCGGGCCAGCACTTCCGGTTTGACGCGTCCGTCGGCCGTCGGACCGTCGGAACTGAAACTCGCGATCACCCCGTCGCCGCCCGCGGCGCCCACGGTCAGGACGTCAAGCGCGTCGGCGGGAGCGATCAAATCGGCTGTTGCCGGATCGCTGTCGTGTCCCTCGTTGCCGGCGGCCGTGCAACAGACCAGACCGTTGGCGGTCGCGATGTTGACGGCCACGGTGGTCACCGCGGTTTCGCCGTCCAGATCGGACTGCGTGTACCAGTCGATGTAGCCGAGTGAGCTGGTGGCCACGTCCGCGCCGTGGGATTCGATCCATTCGAGACCGGCGACGTAGTAGTCTTCCTCGACCGGGGTTTCGTCGCTGACGTCTTCCGTTTTGGCCAATACGAAAGACGCATTGTAGGCGCCGCCGACCAGGACGTCAGGTTTGTAGGCGCCGATGGTCCCCAGAATCAGCGTGCCGTGGTCGTGCTGGCTGAATGGATCGCCCGGTTCGGGCCCCGCATTGCCGTCGTCGTTGATGAAATCGTATTCCGCGATGAAATCGAGTGGGTGGCCCGGCTCGTTAAACGCCTCGTGCGTACGGGCGAAACCGGTGTCAAGAATTCCGATGATGATGCCTGCGCCGGTATAGCCGGCATTGTGCACCGCGGGGATGTTGATCTGATTCAATTGCGCGGACGCGTTGCCGTAGAAATCAGGTCCACTCGACGGACCGGGCGGCTGATTCGATGGCGGCATCTGCGGCCGATTCGGCAGCGCGGTACGCGGCGGATCGACGAACGTGGATTTGGCGATGGGTCGGATCTGGCGAACGAACGTCAATTCAGACAGTTGGCGGATCTGTTCGGCCGACGCGTTGACGCTGACGGCGTTTAGCCACCGGCTACGCGTTCGAAGATGGGCCCCCGTTTCGACGATCCGCTTTTCGTAATCGCGCGAGATCGGCAGGTCATCGAACTGGACGGATTCCGGGCGCTTTCCGCGAGCCGCGCGTCGGGCGAGGGTTCTGGTGTTCGACGTCCGGCGAACGTCATCGACGGTGCGTCGGAATCCGGTGTCGTCGGACACCCCCTTGTCCGTCAGAAAAACCCAAACCGCCAGATCGCCGCCCGGGTTTTGGGTGATCGCGGCGTCGACGCCGCGATGAACGATCGGTTCCATCCGCGGAGCGACCCACCGCTGCGCGGGTTCCGCGGTCACCCCACCGGCGATCACCAGACAAACCAACCCCCCGCAACAGAACCGCATGGGCATGGAACTCCCGATAACCGGACGACCCGTTCGATTGCCATCATACATTCACTGTCCGCCGAATGGAACGGTCCCGCCCATCTTCGGCCCGGCAACCGGTGCCCAGACCAACGCCCGATAAGCATGGAATGCCGGATCGGAGCGCGGTTCTCTCAATTGAGCCATGGATGCGGGTCCGCGGTCGTTCAGTTTGATGCCAACCGATGAAACGGGGCCCAATGGGTGAAACGCGGGGTTTGGGTGACCGGGGGATCGCAGGCGTGACGCGGGGGTCGATAACTCGTGGATTGACACGAGGTTGGAACTGCAAAGTCAACCGGCTATACTCCATTGAATGAAGCTCGAACGATTGCCCCGGCCGGCAAGTCGGGCTATCATTGCATCGACAGGTCGCGGGGGGACGGGAAACGAGTCAGGACCGTCGATGGTGGCGCTGATCCGGGGGAGGAAATCCCGTTCATCGAACGGGGTAACTGTTTGACAGATATGATGATCCGGTCGATCCGCGTTACCGCGACAACACCGATTCTCGATTCGGTCGTGGGTGGATCGTGCAGGTAGTGAACGGAAGCCGCGGTGCCGACCGCGGTGAAAGGAAGATCAGGCGATATGAAACGCAAACGTAGTTGGCTCAACCGATCGAGTGCCGTGGTGATGGCGGCCTGCATGGCGCTGACCGTCGGGTGTCCGCTGTTCAGCCCACCACCGGCCGGTGACACGAACGACAACACCGAGAACGACAACACCGTGGGCGACCCGATCCCCGACGACAACGGGAACGACAACGCGCCGCCGGTGGACATCGAACCGGCTGAAATATCCGACGTGCTGGCGGGATTCGTCACATCCGCCACGGGAGGACAGGTGGACCTCGATGACTTGCGCGTCGGGGACGAGATCGTGCTGTCGCTGCCCGACAACGCATCATCGCTGTCGCGGCAGGTCGCGGGTGTGTGTACGTGCGCGTGGTCGGTGGATCCGGCGTCGGCGGGCGTGTTCACTCCGGCCGACGAGTGTACGACGACGTATCGGGTGGCCAATCCCGGGCCGGCGACCCTTCGCGTCGAGCAGACGTGCAACGGCAATACATTCGCGTTCCTGGCGGGGTTGACTGCCCAGGACGTCGAACCGGCGGGAATCCCCGTGGCCGACGCGGGCGACAATCAGACCGTGGACGAGCGTTCGGCCGTGATGCTGGACGGCACGGAAAGCGGTAGTTCGAGCGGGTTGCCGGTGACGTTCTTGTGGGCGCAGACGGGCGGCCCCACCGTCGTCCTTGCCGATGCCGCGGATTCGACCGCGTCGTTCACCGCGCCCCTTGTAGATTGTCCGCAGACCAATACGGTCGCGCTGACGTTTGAACTGACGGTGACCGAGGGCGATAACAGCGACACGGCCTCCACGATCGTGACCGTGCGTAATATCGACAACTGTTCGCCGCCCGGCGGGGGCGGCGGCGGCGGAACGCCCGCCCCACCTGCGCCCCAGGTCTGCACCGTGGAAAACCAGTTGGTGAACTGCAACGACAATAATGCCTGCACCGACGACCGGTGCGAGAACTTCGCGTGCGTGCATCCTCCGGTGGCCGACACGGTCACGTGCAACGACAACAACATCTGCACGGACGACGACGAATGCGCCGCCGGAGTGTGCGTCGGCACGCCCCGTTCGTGTGCCGAGTTTAACAATCTGAATAACTGCATCGTCGGCGTGTGCGACACCGAGACCGGCGAATGCGAAACGGGGATGGCGCCGGCCGGTACGACGTGCAACGATTCAAGCATCTGCACCACGAACGATCAATGCAACGCGGCGGGCATGTGCGGCGGCGCCGATGTGGACTGTTCGGCGTTCACCGACGCGTGCAACGTGGGCATGTGCAACGACGGCGGGAAGCCGCAGTCGGGCGGTGAAGTTGGCGGGTGTTTTGCCCAGCCGGCCAATCAAGGCGCCACGTGCAGCGACGGCGATGTATGCACGACGAATGATCAGTGCAATGCCGGCACTTGCGGCGGGACGCCCGTCGCGGAGTGTTGCACCACGGTCGAAGACTGCGGCGACGACAACATGTGCACCGACGACGTGTGCATGAATAACATGTGTCAGTATCCCGACAACAATACCCCCTGCAACGACGGCGATTCGTGCACGAATGACGACGCATGCGCCACCGGCGAATGCGGCGGCACGCCGGTCGACTGTTCCCAATTGACCAACGCGTGCAACGTCGGCGTCTGCAGCGGCGGCGAGTGTTCCGCGGAGTCGACCAACGATGGCGGCGCCTGCAACGACGGCAATGCGTGCACCACCGGCGACGTCTGCAACGCGGGAGCGTGCGCAGGCACGGCCGTTGACTGTTCGAATCTAAACGACGCGTGCAGCGTGGGCGTCTGCAACGGCGGCGTCTGCGGCGAAATGCCGATTAATCAGGACGGCGCATGCGACGACGCCATGGTCTGCACCAATAACGATCACTGCAACGCCGGCAACTGCGTCGGCGACCTGATCGGCGGCTGCCAGGCATGCGACGGAAATGAAGACTGTCAGGACGGCAGCGACTGCACGACGAACACCTGCGTCGGCGGAATGTGCCGGGCCATGCTGCTGTGCGCCGAGGCGTCGCACAACAGCGTCGGCGGCGGACCGATCTGTAACGGCACGGTCGTCGAACTGCACGTCTCGCCGACGTCCCCCGGTTCCGGTTGGACGTACAGTTGGAATTGCAACCCGGCCATCATTCCCATCGACTCGCTACTGACGGCCAATCCGAAAGTTCTGGTCACGGAGACGACGAATTGCACGATCACGATTACAGTCAATAACGGCATGGGCACCATGGTCTCGGACACCACCAACATTCCAGTTTCCGCCAACGCCGCGCCGTTCCCGGTGGTGACGAATTCGACGTTCCCGGACGCACCGGTCTGTCCCGACGAGCCCGTGCAACTGACCGGCCCGGGCGGTTTCGTCAGTTACGGGTGGAAGTGCTTCCGGGGCAGTCCGGACAACCCGTTCGTGTCGACCGAGCAGAATCCGGTCTATAACGCGCCGACCGACAGTGACTGCTGGCTTTCGGTGTTCAATGGCACGTGCGAAGGCACCAACGTCACGATCGTGCAGGTACTCGATCCGGGCGATGAAGGCGCCAACGCGTGCGTGCCGTAGCGTAGTCTGAATACGAATCGATCCCGCCGGCGACCACAGCGCCGGCGCGGCTGCCGAAATGTGCCCCGCGCGATCGACCCCGGCGTCCGCGGGGCATTTCTATTTCCCTCCGTCGCCGGATGGCGACGGCGTTTAGTCGTGGCGGAGTGGCTTCCGCGCGCGATACAATTCGCGCCGGCTCTGCAATTCGTTCAAATACCCGCGCTGCGCCGAATCCTGCTCCACAATCACGATGGCCTGTTCCGCGTACGACATCGCCTTGTCGAACCGGCCGGTCTCGGCATACGCGGCCGCGAGGGTGTCCAGAAACCGCGGCGACTGATACATCGTCTTTTCGCACAGCCGCTGTGCCAGCCGCACCGCCGTTTCGCCGTCGCGGCATTCAGGACGTTGCGACGTGGCCAACAACCACGCCAGATTATTAGTCAAGTCGACGTCTTCCGCCTGCTTTTCCAGACCGTCGCGAAACGCAGTCGCCGCTTCCGTGCAGCGGCGGGCCGCGGCATACCCCATTCCCAAATAATTGAAAGCCGCGGCGTCCGTCGGATGGAATCGCACGGCCTGTTGAAACGTCGCAATGGCCTCCGTCGCATTGCCCGCCCGCAGTTGAATCAACCCCCGATGAGTTAATGCCCCTATGTGCGTCGGGGCGAGCTCCAACGTCCGTTCGATTTCGAGCTCGGCCGCGGCGGCATTTCCAGCGCCGGCATGGGCGGACGCTAGTTGATAGTGCGTCTCGGCATCGGCCGGTTTCAACTGCACCGCCCGTTCCAGATAACCGACCGCATTGGTGAATCGCCCGCGGCGCACCAGAAACGTACCCAGTCCGACGAGGGCCTCGACGTTACCGGGTTCGTCCGCGAGCACCAGCTCCCATTGCGTGTATGCGTCCTGCGCTCGACCGATTTTGGCGAATAACAGTGCCAGGTGATGGCGGGCCTGGGAATAGGCCGTACGCAACTCGACGGCGCGCTGCAGGTGTTTGATGGCCTCGTCGTCGCGCCCGAGGACGGCCAACTCCGTGCCCACCAGAAATTGATGTATCGCGGAGTCGGGCTTGACGGCAAGCGCCTGTCGATATTCCAACAGGGCTTTCTCGTGGTCGGCCGCGGCCGCGTACGCACCTCCGCGGCGCAGTTGCCACTCGCTGCCCACGCCTTCCTTCGTCAGCTCGTCACGGACCGGATCGTGAATCGATCCACCGGGCGGCAGTGCGGCCGCCCGGGCTTCGGCGATCGCCGCCGCGCTTTCCTCGCCCCGTTGCCGGTGCACCGCCGCCAACAGTGTGTGGACCTCGCGGTCGTTCGGGTCCAGCCGTTCAGCTTCGCGTAAATGCGCCAGACATGCCGCTATGTCGCGGTTGATCAGTGCCGACCGGGACAATCCCAGATGGACGTGGGCGTTATTCGGGTCCAGCCGCAGGCTCTCGCGGTAGTGCCGATCCGCGTCGATAACTTGACCGGCGGACAACAACGCGTCTGCAAGGCGAATGCGCGCGGGCAGGTACGTCGGATTCAACCGGACCGCGCGCTGCAGCAGGTCGGTGGCTCGGCCCGGATCGGACTGCAAGAGCGCACAGCCCGCAAAATAGGGCCAGCGGAAATCATCCGGCGCCAATTCCGCGGCACGATCGTAGCAGATGATCGCCTCCGCAACGAATTCGTGCACCTCCAACGCAGCCCCCAGTCGGCCCCACGCCGCGGCCGATCGCAATTCGTTCACCACCGCGTTCCGCCGATCGATGATGCGATCGACGACGGCCGATTCCAGACCCGACACGTCGGGGAACGGGGGCGGATTTCCGGCCGGCAAGTCTTGCCGGTTGCAGCGCGCCAAGACGATCAGCAGCGGCACGCCGATGACGATCCGTCGCAGCGGCACCCGGAACGAACGACTGCTTCGGGCGGCTATTCGGGTCGCCATTGACCGGAACCCTTCGCAACGCTGATCCGCTGATTGGCGGGTACATCCGAAATGGAGTCCGTCGTGCCGTCGGGCCATCGAATGGCGAGGCGATCGACCCTAATCGCGGATCCGAGACCGAAATGCACACGCGGATCATTGCTGCACAGATAACTGTAGGCGACACGCACCTCCCGCCGCAGCCGGCGGTCTCCAATCCAGACATCGAGAACCGCGCCAATCGCCGTTCTTCGCAGTCGTGAATCCATCGCCCGCACGGTCAACCAGTTGCCCCGTTCGTATTCATTCAAGAAAAGTCGCGCCGGCCCGCCGCCATTCGTAATCAAGACGTCCTGATCACCATCATTATCGACATCGCCGACGGCCAATCCGCGGCCGACTTCCGCCCGTCCGCAGATCGGACCGGCGCCGCTGCTGGCGTCGGTGAATCGTCCGCCGCCGTCGTTTTCAAACAACTGATTCGGTTCCGCGTATCCCTGCCAGTGCGCCGGCACGGCGGCGCCCGGATGAACCAGTCCGCGGCGCACACGCCCATTGACGGCCAGCAGATCCAAATCGCCGTCGTCATCGTAATCGATAAAGGCAGTGCCAAACCCGGTGAACGGAATGCTGGGGGCCGCCAGACCGGCAACGACGCTGCGGTCCTCGAACAGACCGCCGCCAAGGTTCACGTATAATGTGTTCTGCTCGCCGGTTAGATGGGTGATGAACAGGTCCATATCCAGATCGCCGTCGACGTCGCCGACGGCTATGCCCATGTTCGCCTCGGCCTGGCCGAATAGATTGACGGCCACGCCCATCGCCATTCCGCGATCTTCAAACGTGCCATCGTGGCGGTTGATCCACATCTGATTGGGTTGCCCGTCGTTCGCCACAAAAACGTCCGGCCAACCATCTTCGTCGAAGTCGCCGCAGACCACGCCCAGGCCCCGCAGCGCGGCCGACGCAATGCCGGCACCCTGACTGACGTCGGCAAACGTGCCGTCGCCGTTATTGCGGTACAGCGCGCTGGTCGTCCCATGAAACAAATGGGGACCGGGATATTCCCTGCGCCCCGCGTTATCAAACGCCTTGACCGACGGATCCAACGCGACGTAATGGGTGACGAACAGATCAAGATAATCGTCGCGGTCGTAGTCAAAAAACGCCGCAGATGCTCCCCATTGATCTTCCTGAATCCCGGCGGCGGCGGTGATATTGGTAAACGTCGCGTCCCCGTTATTCCGGTACAGCGCGTCATTGCCCACGTTGGTCACATAGACATCCTCGTCCCCGTCGTTGTCTATATCGCCGATGGCCACGCCCATGCCGTACCCGGCATCGCCCAGTCCCGACGAATCGGTCGCATCGACGAACCGCGGACCCGCGTCCTGCCGATACAAACGATTGCGCAACGGCGGCAGCCCCTCGTCATCAGAATGCGTCCGTGCCCCGTTGATCAGGTAGATGTCCAAATCGCCGTCCTGATCCATGTCGAACAACGCCCCGCCCGCGGCCATGCTCTCGGGCATGTAATAGTCGGAACCCTGCGGACCCGATCCCACGTCATGGACGAATGCAAGACCGACCGATTCCGTCACCTCGCGGAATCCGTGCGCGACGTCCTTGACTAAACCGGCGTCCCGCAAACTGTCGGGTGCGTCTTCGCCCTTGGGTGTCGAGGATCTCGAACACGCATTCCAGCCAATCAGGATGCTCGCAAAACAGGCCGGCATCCACGCGCGCGACGCCACGGCACCGCGGCCACGGCTTGAACCGCCCGTCGTGGCGCAACCTATCGGGACCGTGACTCGTTTAATGCTCCCCACGACCACGTCCGTATGGTACGTTCCGACGAACAACCCGGATACGCCCGGCGCCGACCTAAGGACGCTACGTCGTCGCGTAGGGTGACGGCCGATACTCGCTTCACGCGACCGCGCGCGCCGAGCTCGGCGGCCCGGCCGCATTCCGCGTCATCGGCGACGACCGCCAAACCAATCCTACAACGCTATGACAATTCCAGGCACGATCGACGAAATCTGCACCGTGCGGCACAGAAATCTTCCCAGCCCCAGCGGGGCGAAAGATGGGACGGCAGGAGGCGTGCTCATAGCGTTGTGTACTAAATAGTACCACGGAATGAGGAAACCGATTCCATCGGGACGCGTTTTTCTTCGCCCGTAGGGCGCGCGGTCTTAGCCAGGGGCTTCAGCCCCTGGATCGGATTCCCTGTTCCTTTCCGCCCGGAGGGCGGACGAAACTCGGTTTCCCTTTTGGGTGTTCTTATTTAGGGGATGGAACTCGGCGGACAAACGGCTGCGGATGACAGCCGACGATGGGAATCGAACCCACAACCCCGGCTTTACGAAAGCCGTGCTCTACCGTTGAGCTACGTCGGCGACCGCCGCCCGATCGATAGGATCGGGCGCGCCATATTCTACGCCATCGCCCGTAAAATCAACATCGGCCGGCGGTGGTCAGGGTGCATCCCAAATAGTGTGGCAAAAACCTGGTTGCCCACGGCGGTCTCAATGTGGCACGGGCGTCTCCCCCGTGATGTTACTGTGGCACGGGCGTCTCGCCCGTGATGTTTTCGAATCAACTCTCCACTCCACCTCGTTTGCAGCTCCCAATAGGATGAACACGCCGCGACCACCCTGCTTCGCGAAGATGCGTATCCGGCATGCGCTTCCGCCCCGGCGGGGCGGCGGACTGTAGCCACGGGTGGAGCGAGGCGCAGCATCGCGCAACCCGTGGATTCGGTTCCGCATGAAATCCCGCCCCGGCAGGGGCGGAGGAGCCGCCGGAATCGCTCAGCACCTACCCCCGCCCGGGCGACTTCGTGTGCAGCGCGGCGCGAATTATCCAATGGCCCCACCCTGAATGGGATGCACCCATCGGTTGCAGTCCCCGAACCAGCCGCGCTCCATCGCTTGCCGCACCACGGCGCGGACCCTACCATCCAACCGACCAACCATGGCGCTGGTGATTTGGTCGTGGGTAGCGTTGCGAACCCTGAATCACAGCCGCGGGCGCAAGCCCGCGGACGCTGAAAACGCGGGCCACCTTGCGCATTCCAATCGCCGGGCGTGCGCTCGGGGCGCTGAAACGGCTGGAATACGCTGGACACATACGCCGATTTGGACCGGTGCATCAACTTAATCTGCCAATCGGTCCTACCGTCATCGATCCTCCCCGGATGCCGCCCACCCGTTTTCAGGGCAGCAAACGCAAACTGGCCGGCTGGATCGTCGGGCAAATCGCCGGGCTGCATTTCGACACCGTTCTCGATGCGTTCGGCGGCACGGGGGCGGTCGCGTTTGAATTCAAGCGCCTCGGAAAATGCGTCGCCTACAACGACCTGCTGCGGTTCAACCATTGGATCGGCACGGCCATCATTGAAAACGGGACCGACCGCCTGACCCGCGCCGACATCGACGCCGTCCGCACCATCGACCCGTCGCGGACCTACGACGATCTGATCGCCCGGACCTTCGCCGACATCTACTTCACCGACGACGAAAACCGGTGGCTGGACGTCGCGGTCCAGAACATTTCCGCCATGTCAAACCGCCGCCGCCAGGCATTGGCCTGCTACGCATTGTTCCAGTCCGCGCTGGCCAAGCGCCCCTACAACCTGTTTCACCGCCGCAATCTGTACATGCGCAGCGCGAACGTGACCCGCACGTTCGGAAACAAGGTCACCTGGGATCGGCCCTTCGACCTGCATTTCCGGCGCTTCGCCGAACAGGCCAACGCCTGCGTCTTCGACAACGGCCGGCCGTGCCGCGCGCTGAATAGGGATGCGTGCGACGTGCCCGGTTCGTTCGACCTGGTCTACATCGACCCGCCCTATGTCAACGCCCGCGGTACCGGCGTCGACTATCACCACTTCTACCATTTTCTCGAGGGGCTGGTGGACTATCCCCGATGGGCCGAACGGATTGATTACGCATCGCGGCACCGCCGGCTGTTGCCCATGGAATCACCCTGGACGTCGCCCTCGACAATTCACGCCGCCTTCCGCCGCGTGTTCGAGCGCTTCGCCGATTCCATCCTCGTGGTGTCCTATCGCAGCGACGGCGTTCCGACCATCGACGAATTGCAGGCGATGCTGAAACGGTGCAAGCGCGATGTTCGGGTCATCGAGCACGCCCGCTACCAATACGTGCTCTCCACCAATCGCCGTTCGCACGAGGTGCTCCTGATCGGATGTTAGGCTATGTTTCGAAACTGTATTCCCGCTAGTGTTCCGTCGCAGCTAATGAATCGGGTCGGGTGGCACGGACAACGGTACTCCGTTGTCCGTGTGAAACTCGCCAGCGCGTCGAAATCGCAGTCGAGGCCGAAAGTCGGAGACCACGGGCAAGCGAGTACGCTTGCCCGTGCCACCCCGAAAAATTAGGTGTGACGGAACACTAGTGTTGTGACGCAGATTAAGTTTCGGGTCGGGTGGCACGAACAACGGTACTCCGTTGTCCGTGTGAAACCCGCCAGCGCGTTGAAATCGCAGTCGAAGCCTAAAGTCGGAGATCACGGGCAATCGAGTACGCTTGCCCGTGCCACCCCGAAAAATTAGGTGTGACGGAACACTAGGACGCGAGAAGCGGCGCCGACAATCTCCGGGCGTTCTAACCCTCACCCTGCCCTCTCCCTGGAAGGGAGAGGGGTTTTGAGACGTAGCCTGGTACTAAAACGCTTCCACAATTCCAGGTACGATCGACGAAATCTGCACCGTACGACACAGGGCCCTTCCCAGCTCCGGAGCCCCGGAGAACCCTTCCCAGCCCCGGAGCCCCGGAGGGCCCTTCCCAGCCCCGGAGCCCCGGAGGGCCCTTCCCAGCCCCGAAGGGGCGGCAGTCAATAGCCGGGGGTGTCGTCCGCGACAGCGGACGACACCCCCGGAATCATCCCCTACGCAAATACCAGCCCCAGCGGGGCGAAAGCAGGGATGGCAGGACTCGTGTTCACGGCATTGCATTACCGTAGGGCGGGTTTCACCCGCCGTCGCATGGTGCCGTTCCGCCGGGCAAACGGCGGGTGAAATCCGCCCTACCACTGAAGCCACCGCTTGCGTGATTGGGTGATCACGACATTGCAATCGGCTGATCTGTTACGGGACTTTTTCCGACATGAACCCGCAGAAACGCAGCCGATGCCGGTGCCACGCCCGAATGCGACAGCAACCCACGCCTCATCAATTGATCATTTCCCGCGCCCCCGTTCGATCTACGCCCATCTGCAGCACCTGCGACCATCCTCCGCGGCGGCCTTCGCCGGCACGCTTGTATTCGACCCCCCCCCCGGCTTGTCGGACACCTGGTTTTCGCCGAAACTAACCCGTGTCGCGGCAGCGGGAACGTGCGTTCGGCCGGTTCGTTCGGGCCCGCCGGGTTTTGCCCGGGAGGTGACCGCCTGCCTTGCGACCCGTCGGCCGATGATCTACACTCCGGCGAGTGACCGCGACGCCGCGTTCGCCCCCGTGCGGTTCGGGGGCGGCCCGGAATCGTCAACC
Source organism: Phycisphaerales bacterium (assembly GCA_013140575.1). GTDB lineage: Bacteria > Planctomycetota > Phycisphaerae > UBA1845 > UBA1845 > JABFSN01. The sequence goes on from JABFSN010000122.1 coordinate 35,449, forward strand.
AGCGCGAGACACGACCATGAAACGATCCTTGTGGCGGCGGCTGAAGGTCAAATTGGCCATCGTCGGCGGCGCCGGCGTCCTGCTGGTCAGCCCCGACCTGGGGTGCATCTCGCTCGGATTCAGCGGGCTGGCCAGTTCCACCAACTTCTGCTTCCTGTTCAACTGCAACGAAGGGGCCATCGGCGGACTCATTGATTTCTGCGGCCCGACGCGGTTCCTCAGTTTTGTCGGCGGACCGCAAGCAGCGGCCGACAGCCCGCTTCTCGCGGATTGCCCGGATGAACAACCGTGAGCGCGGCGACAATCGTTTATCGAACGCGGAGAAATGAACCATGAAGACGGAAACGCGGTCGCGAACGAAAACCATCGGGCGGGCCATTCGCATGGTGGCGGCCGGCACCATTGTTTTTCAACTGGGCCTGCTGCCCTCCTGCCGCGGACTTCTGACCGTGTTCAACCCCTGCGGCACGATCTTCGGGTTCTGCCAGCAGGAAGATCTCGACATCCTCCTTTCGGAGAACCTTCCGAATTTCGATCTCGATCCGACCTGCACCATCCCCTTCGCCACCGGACCGGATTGTGCCGGCGGGCCCATTTGGCCGACCCCCGGACCCCGACCGTAGCGGTGTCGCGGTCGGCGCGTGCGACCGTCGTTCGGATCCAGGTAAATGCACGTGAATCGGCGACGACGATTTCGCTTGATCCTGACCATCCTCTGCGGTAGTACATTACCCCAGTTGGGCGGCTGCGTCGCCGCGGTCGTTCCCGCGGCGCTGGCCATCGGCGAACAGGTGTTCTTCCAGCGGCTGCTCGCGCAGCTCGGTTTGTTTTAGAATTCGGAATCAAGCATGAAACACCACGTCCGTTTCCTCCGGCAGGTCACGCGGATCGGATTCGTCGCCGTCGCGGCCATGCCGTTGATGCAACTCGGCGGCTGTTCTCTGTTCCAGCCCGGGCGGATCGCGTTCATCACCGTAAACGCACTGCTGACGCCCATCTCGGAAATCATCTTCGACGTGCTCACCTCGGTGGCCGGCGCCGCCTGATTCCGGAGTTGATCCCCGCCGACAATGCGTCGCCGATCAACACCGGACTGCGGCCCGATCGCTCGCCAGCCCAAAAAGAAAACACCGAACCGCCCTTTCGGGATCGGTCCGGTGCTTTCCGGAGGGGAAAAGCTCTCAGCTCATCCGATGCGTCGTGACCGGTGCGAGTCGGTTCGCGGCACAAGTGTTTTGTCCACCAATTCCGTTTTAGGTCGCGCAATGGGGCAAGACAAATCGCTTCCAACCCCGGTCGCAACTTCCGAGCGAAAACGACCGGCGGCGGCGGCGCTGCGAACTCCTTAACTATCGGTTGATAATAAGGTTGCGATTACAAAAAAAACGGGCGAGGGAACTTGTCGAACCTTCTCAATTGCGACAAACCGCCGCCCGGTTGGCGGTTCCCGCCACCGTTTCGGCCTGAATCGACATCTCCGAATATCCGAATATCCGGATAGATCGCTAATGCCCCGATTCCGCCGCCTTGGCCTTCTGGTGTTCGTCGATGATCCGCTGTTGCACGTTGGACGGCACCTGCTCGTAATGTGACAATTCCATCACAAAACTGCCCTGGCCGCCGGAAACGCTGGACAGGCGCGAATGGTAGTCGGACATTTCCGACAATGGCACTTTGCCGTGCAGCATGGCCATCTGCCCGGGCAACATCTCCTGCCCCTCGACGCGGCCGCGGCGGGAGGCCATGTCGCCCTGCAGGTCGCCCAAGTTGGCCATGGGGGCCGTCACTTCGACGTTGACGATGGGCTCCAGGAACACGGGCTTGGCCTTCATGAACGCCTCCCTGAAGGCGCCTCGGCCGGCGATTTGAAACGCGATGTCCTTGCTGTCGACGGCGTGGGTCTTGCCGTCGGTCAACTCGACCTGCACGTCCACAATCGGATAACCGGCCAATACGCCGTCATGGAGCTGGGCCTGAATGCCCTTGTCGACGCTGACGCGGAACGGTCCGTCGATGGCCCCGCCGAAAATCTTGTCGACGAACTCATAACCCTCGCCGCGCGGTTTGGGGTGCAGGTTGATGACCACCTTGCCGTATTGGCCGGAGCCGCCAGTTTGTTTCTTGTGGGTGTACTCCACATCGCGGGCGCTGCCGGTGATGGTCTCGCGATAGGGGATGCGCGGCGGCCGGGTTTCGACCTCGACTTTGTAGTGGGACACGAGGCGTTGCAACATGGTCCGCAGGTGCAGATCGCCGATGCCGCGGATGACCGATTCGTGCGTCGCGGCGTGGTACTCCAGGATGAAACAGGGGTCTTCCTCCATGTAGCGCTTGAACGCGGAGCCGATCTTGTCCTCATCGCCGCGGGCCTTGGGGTTGATGGCCAGCGAGAACATGGGCGTGGGCATGGGCACGGTCGCGATCCGTCCGCCGGTCTTGGTGAACACCACATCGCCCACGTGCACATCGAGCTTGGCCAGGGCGACGATGTCGCCCGCGACGGCCTCCTGCATATCCTTCTGCTCGGCCCCGCTCATGCGGTGCAACTGACCGGGGCGCATTCCCTTGCGCTCCTTCAGCGTGCAGATGGTCACGTCGGACTTGAGCGTGCCGTGGAAGATGCGGACCAGCGCGTATTTGATGTGCGTGCGGTCGTCGCTGCCGACCTTGAAGACCAATCCGACCAGCGCCCCGGCCGGGTCGGGCTGAATCTCTTCATTCGCGCCATCCTCCGTGACCAGCACGCGCTGCTTGCCCGCGACGGGACTGGGACACAGAGATGTGACCGTGTTCAGGAATTCGCCGATCCCCACGGCGGTGCGCGATGCGGTGAACACGATGGGCATCAGTTCGCCGCGGGCGACGGCTTTGGGTGCGAACTTGGCGGCCTCGGCCTCGGCGACGTCGCCGCCCAGATAGCGCTCCATCAACGCGTCGTCGGCGCCGACGATGGCTTCGATCGCGGCCGTGCGGGCCGCGCCGACATCGCCGAAATCCGGCTCGCCCGAGCCGGTCATCACGTCGATCACGCCCTTGCCGTTGTTGGTCGGCAGATTCACCGGCAGGCACATCGCGCCGAACGACGATTGAATGCTCTCCACCACCTCCGGCAGGTTCACGTTCTCGCCGTCGATCTTGTTGACGACGAACATGACGGCCAAGCCGTAGCCCTTGGCCCGCTCGAACATTTTGCGGGTGTTGACCTCGACGCCGGCCGTGGCGGACACGACCAGGACGGCCGTCTCCACGGCGCCCAGGGCCGGGATGGCCTGCCCGCAGAAATCGGGCGAGCCGGGGGTGTCGATGAGGTTGATTTGCGTGTCGCCGCGGTTGAAGGTGCAGATGGCCGCCTGCAGCGAACACTGCTTTTCCTTTTCCTCGGCCGTGAAGTCCAGGGCGCAGGTTCCATCGGTGATGGCGCCAAGGCGTTTGAGGAGGCCGGCTTCGAGCAGACAGGCCTCGGCCAATGACGTTTTCCCGGCGCCGGTATGCCCGACGAACGCGATGTTACGGATGTTTTCCGGTTTCAATGGGGCGATCTCCAGATACCCACGAGACGCGCTCTACACACGCCCCATCATGGTGGGGCACTCGACCATTCACGTCGCGACGGCGTGGCCACTCGAGCGTGGACCATGCCACGCGGCGGCGCCAATTGCGATGGGATGACCGCGGGTGTTCGGCATGGCCACGCGAGCGTGGGCCATGCCACCCGACACGGAAATCGTGAAACATCCCGCACGCCGAATCGACGCCCCCATCGCTGAAGCGATGGGGCACCCGACCGATGCCCATCGCGAGTACGATGGGCCACGCAATGACCGTCTCCCATCCCCGACAAGGGTGGGGCGCCCGGCCAATCGAACGCTACCGGGACAGAATAACGGAACGATGGGCAACGTCCAAGGGGCGAGTCGACGGTGGGGATCGTCCGTGGCGTGGTGTGTGGGTACTCGACTCGGGATTGGCCCCGGATTCGGGTCCGGCGTTCTGATGCCCGTGCGTGATGCACGACTGGCGGGGGCCGCCTTGTGGGGGTACGCTGGCGGTGATTCAATCATTTTACGCAATGAGGCCCGCGAATCATGACGCCCGACGAGCCGCGAATGGACCGCACGCACCTTTCCGTCGGGTCGCTCGACGACAACGACGCTCGCACGTATTGGCGGTCGCGGACGCCGCTGGAGCGGCTCGAGGCGTTGGAATTCCTGCGGCAGGTGATGTATGGCTACGATCCGGTTGCCGACCGACTTCAAAGAGTTCTTGAAGTTGTTGAACTCGGCGCACGCTGAATACCTCGTCGTGGGGGGCTACGCCGTGGCGATTCACGGGCATCCCCGAGCCACGGGCGATTTGGACGTCTGGGTTGCGACGACCGCCGAGAATCTGGAACGGATCGTGACGGTTTTGGAGGGATTCGGATGGTGCGCATGCCCGAGCCGGTTGCATGCTCCAGTTGATTATCCGCGAGCGTACGGCATGATTGCAACGAATAGAGGAACACGCTGGCCGTGCGGGCGCAGTGCAGAGGGCCAGGCGGAGCCGAATCCTTGCAACTTTCCTGGAATGAAATCCGTCAGCGATCCGTCACGTTTGCCCGAGAATGGTCCGGCGCGACGCGGGAGCGAGCGGAGGCCCAGACCTTTTGGAACGAATTCTTCAGCGTCTTCGGTATTCGCCGCCGAACAGTTGCCGCCTTCGAGGAGCCGGTCCGCGGCCTGACCGGGACGTTCGAATTCATCGACCTATTCTGGAAGGGTAAGCTCCTCGCCGAACACAAGTCCCGCGGCGGAAGCCTGTTGAGGGCCCATTGCCAGGCCGTCGACTACATTCAACGCCTGCACGACGACGCCCGTAGCGACGAAGTTCCGCGCTACGTCATCGTTTCGGATTTCGCGCGGATCGCCCTCCACGATCTGGAGGCAGAAGACGCGGAGCACCGTAGCATCGAATTCGCACTTGCGGATTTTCCGAACCAAGTCCGCCATTTTGCCTTCATCGCCGGTTACGAAACCCTTCGCCTTGATGAGGAGGATCCCGCAAATTTCCGGGCGACGGAGTTGCTGGCCAACCTCCACGATCGGCTCGAGGACGGCGGCTACACCGGTCACGATCTTCAGCGATTCATGGTTCGCATCCTCTTCTGCCTCTTCGCGGAGGACACGGGTATATTCGAACCCGATATGTTCCGGCACTTCATCCTCAACCGCACGCGGGAAGACGGTTCGGACACGGGCGCACAACTGAATCGCCTCTTCGAAGTGCTCAATCAGTTGCCCGAAGTGCGCCAGGCAAATCTCGATGAGGACCTCGTCTCGCTTCCGTTCGTCAACGGTGAGCTGTTCGCCGAACGCCTGAGCTTCGCGGACTTCAATCGCGGGATGCGAACCGCTCTTCTGGAGTGCTGCCGCTTCCGTTGGGAGAAAATCAGCCCCGCGGTCTTCGGTTCGCTCTTTCAGAACATCATGCAGCCGCGCCAGCGGCGGCAGATCGGCGCCCACTACACGTCCGAGCGCGACATCATGAAGCTCATTCGCTCGTTATTCCTCGACGATCTGCGAACGGAGTTTGAGTCCATTCGCCGGGATCGCCGGGCGCTGGCGATGTTTCATCGACGCCTCGGCGAAATCCGCATGATCGATCCGGCCTGCGGCTGCGGCAATTTCCTCGTCATTGCGTACCGCGAGCTGCGCCGGCTGGAACTCGACGTGATCCAAGCCCGATTCGGAGACAACCCATCGGAGGGCGACATCCGCGGCGAGGCGCGGCTCAACGTAAGCCAGTTTCACGGAATCGAGATTGAAGAATGGGCGGTGCGCATCGCGGAGGTGGCCATGTGGCTCATGGACCACCAGATGAACGCGGAGTTGTTCGCGCGATTCGCCCAGGTAAAGGCCACGACCCCGCTTGTCCGCTCGCCCCGTACGGTGCATACCAACGCCCTTCGCATCGACTGGAACGAAGTGCTGCCCGCGGAGCAATGCACGTACATTCTCGGCAATCCGCCGTTTGTGGGTAAGAAGGCGCGCAACCCGTCGCAGATTGCGGACATGCAGCATGTGTTCGGCGGGAACTCCGGTTCGGGCACTTTGGATTACGTCTGCTGTTGGTATGCCATCGCCTTGAAATACATGCGCCGGAACCCGGCCGTCCGCGCCAGCTTCGTTTCGACAAACTCGATTACTCAAGGCGAACAGGCAGGCATTTTGTGGCCATTGCTCTTTGGAGGCGGTCTCTCGATTGGCTTCGCACATCGAACATTCGCGTGGGTGAGCGAAGCGAGAGGAGGAGCGCATGTACACGTTGTGATCATCGGGTTTTCCATCGAGGATACCGGCCCGAAATTCATCTGGGAGTACGATGCGGACCCGGAGCGCCCGGTGCGATCTCCGGTTCCTTTCATCGGACCGTACCTGGTGTCGGCCAGATCCGTTCTTCCCAATCGAACTCGCCCGATAAGCCGCGTCCCGGCAATGAAATTCGGCAACATGCCGAATGACGATGGCAATCTTCTTCTCGAGACACGGGATGCGTGCGACGAGATAGTCGAGTCCTGCCCGGAAGCCGCACCGTTCATTCGCGAGATTATCTGTGCGCGAGAATTTCTAAATGGCAAACGGCGCTGGTGTCTCTGGTTGGTCGATGCTCCACCGGCGATGATTCGCCGGTGTCTGCCGATACGGCGTCGAGTCGAGGCGGTTCGTCGTTATCGATCCGTGAGTAATAGAATGACGACGCGATCGCTCGCCGAATCACCGGCGCTATTTGGCGAACTGCGACAGCCGACGTCGCGATACGTCCTCATCCCTCGACATAGTTCGGAGAAACGCGCATACGTTCCCATGAGTTATTTCGACGCGGATGTAATCGCTCATGACAGCTGCTTGACGCTGCCCAATGCCAGCCTGTACCACTTCGGCGTTCTTTCTTCCGCCATGCACATGGCCTGGGTTCGGCAAGTTTGTGGCCGCTTGGAATCGCGATACCGCTACTCCGCCAAACTCGTCTACAACAACTACCCTTGGCCGACGGACGTGACCGACGCACAACGGCGGCGGGTTGCGGAGCTTGGACAGGCCGTGCTCGATGCCAGATCGCAGCACCCCGACGCCACGCTGGCTGACCTGTACGATCCCGATGCCATGCCCCCGGCCCTGCGTCGAGCCCACGATCGCCTGGATCGGGCCGTGGATGCGTGCTACCGCCGCCAGCCCTTTGATTCGGAGCGACAGCGCCTTGAACACCTGTTTGAACTCTACGAGCAGTTGGTCTCGCCGCTGGTTCCGGTAACTCGCCGTGCTCGCCCGAAGCGGCGAGCCTGAACATGAGGAGAGCCGATTCGGAATTGACCGTTAGCGACAGGCGGGACACGCCGCAGGTGCCAGCGGCGGCTGCGTGGGGCGTCGCGGCGGGCGCCGTGCTGCTGGCGACGATCGGGACGCTGGGGGTTGGGCGGCGTCGGGCGCGGATGGCGTGATCGGGCCGGCGCATGCGGCTGCGAGCGGCGTCGGTTGTCGGGCGTTTCGGAGAATCGATGGATCTCAACGACGTCCGCGGGCGTTCGGCATGGCCACGCAAGCGTGGGCCATGCCACCCGAGGCGCGGATTGCGACGCGATGACCGCGGGTGTACGGCATGGCCACGCAAGCGTGGGCCATGCCACCCGAGGCGCGGATTGCGACGCGATGACCGCGGGTGTACGGCATGGCCACGCAAGCGTGGACCATGCCACCCGGGGGCGCGGATTGCGATGGGATGACCGCGGGTGTACGGCATGGCCACGCGAGCGTGGACCATGCCACCCGGGGGCGCGGATTGCGATGGGATGACCGCGGGTGTTCGGCATGGCTACGCAAGCGTGGGCCATGCCACCCGAGGCGCGGATTGCGATGGGATGACCGCGGGTGTACGGCATGGCCACGCAAGCGTGGACCATGCCACCCGAGGCGCGGATTGCGACGCGATGACCGCGGGTGTACGGCATGGCCACGCGAGCGTGGGCCATGCCACCCGGGGGCGCGAGTCGAAACACGGAATCGGATCATGAGAGTTCTGATCGTCGGTGGAGGGGGGCGGGAGCACGCGATGGCGGTGAGCGTGGCGAAGTCCGCGCGGCGGCCGGAGATAGTTTGCGCGCCGGGGAACGCGGGGACGGCGACGGTGGCGGAAAACGTCGACGTGGCGGCCGAGGACATCGACGGGTTATTGGCGTTGGTGGAGGAGCGGGGCGTCGATCTGACGTTGGTGGGGCCGGAAGCGCCGTTGTGCGCGGGAATCGTCGACCGGTTTGAGGCGGCCGGTCGGCGGGTTTTCGGTCCGAATGCAAAAGCGGCGCGATTGGAAGGGGACAAGACGTTTTGCAAGAAGCTGCTGATGGAATCGGGCGTGCCGACGGCGTCGGGCCGGTGTTTCGATCGCTACGACCACGCCCGGCAGTATCTGGCCACGCGGGACACGCCGCAGGTGGTCAAGGCGGCGGGATTGGCCGCGGGCAAGGGGGTGGTGGTGTGCGACGATCCGGCGGACGCGATTCTGGAGGCGGAGGCGATGATGGTGGAGGGCCGGTTCGGCGACGCGGGCCGGCGGATCGTGGTGGAGGAGAAGTTGGAGGGGGAGGAGCTGTCGGTACACGCGATCGTCGACGGGCACAGCGTGTACGTTTTGGAGTCGTCGCAGGATCACAAGCGGGTTGGCGACGGCGACACGGGTCCGAACACGGGAGGGATGGGTGCGTACAGTCCGGCGCCGATCGCGACGGACGAGGTGCTGCGGGAGATTGAATCGGAGATTCTCGTGCCGGTGTTGGATGCGTTGGTCCGCCGGGACATTCATTATCGGGGCGTTTTGTACGCCGGGTTGATGTTGACGGCCGGCGGACCGAAGGTGCTGGAATTCAATTGCCGGTTCGGCGATCCGGAGACGCAGGCGATGTTGCCGCGGATGAAGACGAGCCTGCTGGACGTGGCCGAGGCGTGTCTTGACGGGCGGTTGGATGGACTGTCGTTGGAATGGGATCCGCGTCCGGCGGTGTGCGTGGTGATGGCGTCGGGGGGTTATCCGGGGTCGTATCAACGGGGGATTACCATTGGCGGATTGGACGCCGCGGCGGCGATCGCGGACGCGTTCGTCTATCACGCGGGAACCACGACGCTTGACGGTCGAGTCGTGACCAACGGCGGGCGGGTGCTGGGGGTGACGGCGCTAGGCGATACGATCCAGGCGGCGCAGGATCGAGCGTATCAGGCGATCGATTGCATTCGGTTTGACGGCGGGTTCTGCCGGCGGGACATCGGGGCGCGGGCGTTGGGGGTGCGACCCGCGAAGACGGTCGGTCCGCGGGTTTTATGAGACGTTTGCATCGCGCCGGGCAACGGCGTAGTCTGATGGCACCGGCCAGCGCGCGAAGGCGGGCGTCCGGTGGGCTCGCGCGAACGCGACGATGGGACGGGTGTCGTCGTGCGTTCGGCATGGCCACGCGAGCGTGGGCCATGGCACCCTGGGCGTGGGCCATGCCACCCGGTGTCTGGGTCCTGTCACACGGTCGTCACGGAACAATGCCAATGTCCACGATTGAACATTCGTTGCAATCATCGGCGATTGCGGAAGCGGATCCGCGCGTGTGGGAGATCGTGCGGGCGGAGGAGCGTCGGCAGCAGCAGACCATTGAGCTGATCGCGTCGGAAAACCATGTGTCGCGCGCCGTTCTGGAGGCGGTGGGATCGGTTTTCACCAACAAGTACGCGGAAGGATATCCGGGCAAGCGCTACTATGGCGGCTGCGCGAACATGGACGCGGTCGAGGAGTTGGCGCGGCAACGGGCCAAACAGTTGTTCGGCTGCGACCATGTCAACGTGCAGCCGCATTCGGGGAGTCAGGCGAACGCGGCCGTTTTGCTGGCGGCGTTGCAACCGGGTGACACGGTCTTGTCACTTGATTTGGCGCACGGGGGGCACCTGTCGCACGGTTTGAAGGTCAACATCAGCGGACTGCTGTACCACATCGTGTCGTACGGCGTCGATCGCAAGACCGAGCAATTGGACATGTCCGAAATCCGCCGATTGGCGCGGGAACACCGGCCGAAACTGATCATTTCCGGGGCCAGCGCCTACCCGCGGACGATCGATTTCGACGCGTTCAGCGAGATCGCGGCCGAGGTGGGCGCGGAGCACATGGCCGACATCGCCCACATCGCCGGACTGGTGGCGACGGGGTTGCACCCCAGCCCGGTTCCGACGGCGTCGTTCGTGACCACGACCACGCACAAGACGCTGCGCGGGCCGCGCGGTGGAATGATTCTGTGCAAGGAGGCGTGGGCGAAGAAGATCGATTCGCGGATTTTTCCGGGCACGCAGGGCGGGCCGCTGATGCACGTGATCGTCGGCAAGGCTGTTGCGTTTGGCGAGGCGCTGGACGCGGGGTTCAAGCGCTATCAGCAGCGAATTCTGGATAACGCCCGGGCGCTGGCCGAGGCGTTACGGCGTGCGGGCAACCGGATCGTGTCGGGCGGAACGGACACGCATCTGATGCTGGTGGACCTGCGGCCGTCGTATCCGAATGTGTCCGGCCGCGACGCGGAGGGGTGGCTGGAACAGGCGTGCATCATCACCAACAAGAACATGATCCCGTTTGACGAGCGCAAGCCGACGGAGACCAGCGGGTTGCGGATCGGCACGCCGGCGGCGACGACGCGCGGGTTGGGCGTCGCGGAAATGAAGACGACGGCCGGGTGGATCGATGACGTGTTGCGATCGGGCGGCGATGCGGCGGTCATTGAACGCGTCCGCGGCGACGTGCATTCCCTGTGCGAACAATTCCCCATTCCGTGATTGATCGGCCGACGGGATTGGACGCCCGGTTCGCCAATCGCCCTGCGAAAAGGTTGCGACTAGTGCTCGATCGCAGCCAGTTCTTCAGGGTGGCACGGGCAAGCGTACTCGCTTGCCCGTGGTCTCCGACTTTCGGGTTCGACTGCGATTTCAACGCGCCGGCCGGTCGCACCCGGACAACGGAGTACCGTTGTCCGTGCCACCCAACCCCAAATATGAGCTGCGTCAGAACACTGGTCGCGTGCGCGGCCGGATTGTTGGTTTGTCTTGCGGCGTGCGGATGCACGGGTTCGGGCTGGATCAAGGCGGTTCCGGTCAGGTTCAACAAGCTGTCGCCGACGGAATCGTTGGACGCGCGGTACGACGCCGATGCCTGCTGTCACTGGATTGACGCGCGCGGAAACCTGTGCGTGGCCATGAGCGCGGGCGGATCGCCGCCGCCGGACGGCGACGCCCGGCGGTCGACGTCGGTGTCGATGGTGCTGGGGCCGCCGCCGGCGTCGACGGGCCAGACCTATCGTGTGATGCGTGACACCATGCGGATGACGGCGCGCGATGGATCGAGCCACGTGCGGTGCGCGTCGCTGTCGGGCATCGTGACGGCGTGGTACGACGGGAGCGGGTGTCTGCACGGCCGATTTCGGTTGTTCGCCAAGCAGCAGCAGTTTCACATCATGATGGGCTGGTACGGCGATCTGCGGCAGTTGATGTACGGGGAATTCGTGGCGGTTCCCGATGCGGTCCGCGGGGCGCGCGTTTTGGGGCGGACGGAACTGAACGGTATGGAGCGGACGGCGGGCAACGATCGCACGCCGGTCACGGTTGGCGGGCCGGGTCAGGGCGAAACCGAAGCGGGCGACCGCGGGAGGGGCAGGTCGTAGTGTGGTAGCGTGGTTTTGAGCGGCGACTACGGCGTATTCGGGGATGTCGAGCTGATTGAGTCGCGGACGGCCGAGAGCGCGGCGTCGAGTTGGGGGTCGATCCGGGGCTCGGCGGCGTCGCTCCCGATGGTCCGGTCGCTACGCGAACGCGAGTTGCGGGCGCGTTGATCCCCGGTAATCGGGACCAACCGGTCGGGAATAATTCCCCACGAATCCGAATCGTCCGCGCCGGGTTGTTTGTGGATCATCCGGCCGCCGGGCAACTGATAATGGGCCACGGTTAGCCGGACGCCCGCCCGTCCATCCTGAACGTGAATGAAATCCTGCACGGTGCCCTTGCCGAAGGTGCGTTCGCCGACAATGACGGCCCGGTGGTGATCCTGCAGCGCGCCGGCCACGATTTCCGACGAGCTGGCCGACCCGGCGTTGACCAGAATTACGAGGGGCAGATCGCGGACGGTGCCTGCGTCGCCAGCCAGGTAGGTGTGCGAGCCTTCCGAACGGTTGACGGTGGTCAGGATGACGCCGGACGTGACGAATCGATCGACCATGGCGACGGCCTGGGTCATTAAGCCGCCTGCGTTGAAACGAAGGTCGATGATCAGACCGCGAACGTCGGACCGCAGCAGGTCGTTCAGTACGCGATCGAAATCGTCCATCATGCCGCGGCCGAATTGCGACACGCGGACGTAGCCGATACGGGCTGCGGTGTCGGCCCAATAGACCCAGCGCCCGTTTTCTTCGCGCGCGAAGCCCTCGACGGCGGGCCGTTGAACGCGTTCGCGCGGGATGGTCAGTTCGATGGGTTTCCCCGAACGACGCACGGTCAGGTTGACTTGCGTTCCGGGCGGACCGTCGAGCAGTCCCTCGACGTCGAACAGGGACAGGTCATCCACCGGGCGGGCGTCAACGGCGACGATCTCGTCACCGGACTCGATTCCGGCGAGCATGGCGGGTCCGTGTTCAAACGGGGCGATCACCGTGATGCTCGCGCCGACCAGGCCCAGTTCGACGCCGATTCCGGTGAATTCGCCGGTGTTGCGGCGGCGGAAGGACTCCATTTCATGGGAGGCGACGTAACCGCTGTACGGGTCGAGCTCCGACAACATGCCGCGGATGGCGCCGTCCACGAGGGTTCCATCGCGGAGGGGGCGGACGTAGTGCCGATGGACGAGGGTGTCCACCTCGATTAGGGGGGCATAGGTTCGATAGACGGAATCCTGCTCGGCGGCCATGGGCGTCAGCCCGTAGAACATGGCCGCGATAATCAGGACGAGGCAAATCCACACGGACGGTCGTCGGGACATGATGGGTTCCATGAAAGGCCCCGAGACGCCGCCGCAGTCGAATCAGAACCCCGGACGCGAGTAGGGGCCCGAACGGAGACACGCGTCGCTCGTTAGGCGAGCGCCCGTCGCATATGCGGCGTTGACGCCGCGGCGGCCCGCCACTCGCGTGGCGGGTTCTGATGGGGGCGCCGTACCCCCCGCATTCATCGTCATGACGTTCCGGCGACCCAAGCCAGCGATGGTGGGATTGGGTGTTTGTCGTTTTCGGGCGGACCGACTATGCTGGTTTTGGTCCGGAAAGGTGGGCATGGAACGGCCGAAAGCGGAAAACGTCGTCGTCGTCGCGAGGTCCGCAAAATGGTACGCGGACGGTCTGTCGTTTTCGTGTACGCAATGCGGGAATTGTTGCAGCGGCCCGCCGGGGTACGTGTGGGTGACGCGGGAGGAGATCGCCCGAATCGCGAAGTTCCTGGGACGCGCGAACGGGCGTTTGGACAAGGCGCAGGTGCGCCGCGTCGGCTTGCGTCACAGCCTGACCGAAAAACCGGACGGCGATTGCGTTTTTTTGAAACGTCGTGACGGCAAGGCGTATTGCGGCGTCTACGAAGCCCGGCCGGTGCAGTGCCGGACGTGGCCGTTCTGGAACGAGAACCTGCGGACGCAGGCGGATTGGGATGCCGCGGCCGGGAACTGCCCGGGGATGAACGGCGGGACGCACTTCGGATTCGTCGCCATCGAGGAATTGCGGCGCCAGCGGAAAACGTGACGATTGTCGGGATCCAGTTTTCGAGGTCGTTCAATTGAACGGGGCGCCCGACAGCGGTTTTGACGGGAGCCGACGGCGAACATAGGATCGCCGCCGCGGTGTCGTGCATTCGGGGACGAACGAATCAACCGGAACATTTGGGTGTCGGAATCATGAAAAGCGCGATCCTGGTCATCCTGGCGATCATGTTAACGGCGGCGCCCCTGTCGGGCTGCAACGTGGGTCGGACGTCGGCCGATGTCGGTTACGCCGGCAAACTGTTCATGCAGTCGCAGAACCTGGGGCCGACGCTGACGCATTCGACGGCCGATCACATGCACACGATCAGCGCGGTCATCGACCGGGACACGCGGGCGCTGTTCGACGATCTGGACATACTGTACATGACCGACCGCCCGTCACGGCTGACCCGCTGGCACGATCGCTGATCGTCATCGCCGCGGCCTATCCACCACCAACCGACAGCGCACGTCATGGGCATGACGAGACTGATCGAATTGAAACGCTGCGCCGATGAAGGCGGGACGTTTGTGTCGGTCGGCGGCCGCGAGTTGGCCGTTTTTCGATCGGGCGACGACGTGACCGTAATAGACAACTCGTGCCCGCACGCGGGCGGGAACTTATCGGGTGGGGATATGACCGACGGCGTCGTGGAATGCCCGTGGCACAATTGGCGGTTCGATTTGCGGACCGGTGTGTGCGAGCACGCCGCGAATGTGCGTGTGGCGCGCTACACCGCCGCGGTTCGCGACGGTTGGGTATTCGCGGAACTGCCGGATGGCAGATCATCACCGGGCTGACGAATGGGTGCGTGACACATGCGGCGGCGTCCTTCCGTGTCCGCGGAGAGACGCGGGTCGGCCCACGACGTGGGTACGTTGAAAACGAGATCGATCTAAAGCCCCGGCAGGGGCATTCGGGCCAAAACTCGACCGCCCCTACCGGGGCTTGAGACGGGAACGCGGTCATTCCTTCCCACGGCTTCCGCCGTGGGCTAGCGACGGGCGCCCCTACCGGGGCTGATGCAATCGTCGCCTAAAGTGTCACGGACCGCTGACGAATCCGCTTGACGTGGAGGCGGCGCTGTTGGGGCGGCGGCAGTCGAAAAAAGAAGCCCCCGGACGTCCATTCGTTCGGGGGCGCGATGATGCGGACCGGGCGCTGAGTGCGGCGGCCCGTTCTACTTGATCGAGATCGTCGTCTGGGCGGACACGTTCATGTCCAAGGCCTCGCTGTTGGGGCCCAGCAGCACGGTTTCATTTCCGCGATTGACGGTCACGATGCGAAACGTTCCCTTCGCGTCGGCGGTCGGCTTAAACGTATAGGTTCCGAGGTACACCCGGCCGACGCCATCGACGCCGCCCGACGGCAGGGCGTTGGCGATGCGTTTGAGCGTGGGATTGATGGCGCGGTAGCTTTCCGTGCCGCCGAAGATGTAATCGCCGCGGCCGGTATCAACCTCGGCCTGTTCGAATTTCAGCGAACCGGCATCACCCCCGACAGCGTCCAGCGTGATCTGGTACCCGCGAAGTTTCTTGACATTGTTGGCGAATATCTCGACGTGGAACGTGTCGGCCGCGGTTCCGGCGGCCGCCGACGGAACCAGCACGAGGTTGTCGCGCCGCGCGACGTCGCGCGACGACAACGAGTTCATCACCCGATCGGCATCGGCGGTGGTCAGGCCGGAAATCTGCATCCGGCCGCGGGTCAGGGCCGAGGCGACGACCGGCGCGACGACCAGCTTTCCATCGATCAGCACGGCGATGCGGTCCGCCTGGGCATCGGCGGTAAGGCCGGCGATGCGCCCGGCGGCGGCTTCGGTCAGATCGATCTGGATGGCATCGCGCCCGGCCGCGGTCACCGATTCCGTGTGGGCCACGTCGCCGTCATTCAAGATCGGTTTACGGGAGACGTAAATCGTCTGTCCGTCGGGAAGGGCCATGGCGTCATGCCCGCCCCGTTCGGAATCGGCGGCGAGGCGAAATTCAATGAGCGATCGTTGAATCTCGCGGTCGGTCCGCTGGGCGGCGCGGTCCTGCGCGCTCGCGGCCGAGGCGACCACGGCCACGGAAAGCAAACTGATGATCGTACGCATCGTGCATCCTTTCGTTGAAAAACATTCAGGCCGTCCGGCCTCGGAAATCAAAACAGGGGTGGACGCCGACCATGCCGAGAATGTCCTGGCGAACAGATCGCGCGCCCCATAACAAAGTTACGGACAGTCTACAGGGTTTCTGTCGGCCGAAAAAGGGGGTGGCGATAAGCGCCGCAGCGGAGGGAGTGCGTCGCCCCCGAAGGCGGGCGATTTGTTGTGTTTTTTGAGCAGGAAATGGCGATTCGTGTCGGACATGCGGCCGTTTTTGCATTGACAATGGAATCACTGCAATGGGCGTATTCCGGCGACACATTTAGAGTTACGATGCGGGGGACATGCCTGACAACACCGATCAAGGCAAACCCGCAGGGTATAGGGCCGGCCCGACGATGGACAGGGACCAGTTCGCCGAGCAGGTCCGATCGTCATTCCGCGTCTTCTGGGGCATCGCGGTGGGGATCGTGGGTGAGCCGTCGCTGGCGGAGGACGTGGTCCAGGAAGCGACCGTCGTCGCCATGGGAAAGCTCGGTCAGTTCCGCGAGGGGACCAGTTTCACGGCCTGGATGGGCAAGGTGGTTCGCTATGTGGCGTTGAATCACGCACGGAAAGAACGGAAGCGGCGCCCTTCGCCGGTGGATCCGGAGACGTTGGATGGGCTGGGCGCGATGGCCAGGGAAATGGAACCAGCGGGCGGCGCGCCGTTCGACGCGCGGGTGACGGCGGCGCTGAAAGAGGTCAACGAGGTGGCGCGGACGTGTTTGCTGCTCCGCACCATCGAGCGCATGGGTTATGCGGAGATTGCGGAGTTGTTGGGAATCCCGCCGGGCACGGCCATGAGCCACGTGCACCGCACGCGGAAGTTTCTACGAGACCGATTGGCGAGCATGGCGCCGGAAGGACGGCAGGGCATTGAGTAGCACGGGTGACAATCGGGCAGGCATCCCGAACGACGGCCGGGTCGACGCCTACTGCGACGGCCAACTTTTGGAGGCCGATCGTGTGGCGTTTGAGCGGTTGATGGCCGCCGATGCGACGTTGCGCGCCGAGGTCGAGACACAACGGGACATAGATGAATCCCTGTTGCGACTGTATGCCGCGCCCGATGCGGACGCGGTGCTGCGAACGGTCTTGGCCGAGGGCGGTCACCGGAGCGCTGCGCGGAAGCGCGGGTTCGCCGGGATGACGGGCACGCGCCGATGGGCGATCGCGGCGGTCGTGGCGCTGGGAATGGTCGGCGGCTGGCTGGGGGTTGATTACTGGCGGTTGCACTCGTTCGATCCGTACAAGCCAGCGACGGTGGAACAGGTCTACGCGTACGAGGCGGCCACCGGTCTGAAAGCGGCATGGAAGTGCGAGAACGATCAGCAATTCGCCACGACGTTCTGGAAGCGGTTCAACCAGGCCATGGTGCTGGCTCAATTGCCGGCGGACGTCGAATGGACGGGGATTGATTACGCGTGGTGCGTCGAGGCGGGTTCGTTGCACGTGATGGCCTGGGTCGGCGGAGAGCCGGTGATTGTGTTCGCGTCGCGCAAAGAGTACGCGATAGAGCCGACGCTTTCGCCGGGGAGCAAGCTGCACCTGTTCCGGCGTGAAGACGGCCTACTGGTATTGCACGAACTGACGCCGCTGGACCGGCCGCGTCTGCTCGATTTGTTCCGCACGATCGCCATACCCGACGAATGGAAAACCATGCCGCTGCCCGGCGCGGGCGGCTGAGCGCGGATCAAGTGCCGGTCATTCGATCTTGATGGTGGCAATGCGTGGGCGGCACGCGCGATGGCGACCCGTGCCGCGAAGACTCGTACAGCATGTCCGACGGGTCGGGGTGGTTCCTCGGCGAATCGGCGCACTCGGGCTACTCGATCGGCGACTACAATCTCAATCCTGACGCAGGGGGAATGACGCGCTGGTCCCCGTTCCCCAACGGCGACAATTTCGGCGCCAGGCGGTCGCCTCCGTCGGCTCAGTCGTTGAATTCGCCCTGCCCGCGTCCGATGTCGGGTGGTCGGCCGGACTGCAATTCCGCGTAACGGTCGGCAGCGCCCTCCGGGACGGGTGCACACGAGAATTCCCGGAACAACGCTGAAGCCTTCGCTGCCAACCGTTGGCGCCTGCGCCCATCGGGAAGACGATGCAGTCCGTAAAGGACTTCTCCCCGCACGATCGAGCAAATCAGAACCCGGTCATTCGGCGAACGCGCGGCGAGGCGACGATCCATCGCCGGATGCTCGCGCATAAGATCGCTGAACGCACACATATCGAGCATGAAAATCATCCGCGGTCTTCGCCGTCGAACACGCCGCTGTCACCCACGACGAGTCGACCCTCGGCTATGCTTCGCTCAAGTTCGTCGACGTCGGCTTCGTCCAAATGCCGCAACTGGTGCATTGCCCGCCGCACCGCCGTATCGAAACCGATTGAGGAGCCGTTAACGATCTTGAAACAACTTCACAATGGCGTCCACCGCCTCCGTCAACTTCGCGGCGCTCAGACGGCCTATGCGGTAAAGAATCAATCGCCGATCCGCGGTGAAGAGTCGATTGGGGCGAATGTTGCTGCTCTGCCGGAGACCGCCCTCCCGAAAATCGTCGTCCTCCAACGAAACGGCCAGCGAGTCCCGAATCGGTCGGCTGGTGATCTGGCAGAGTATCCGATCATCGCCCGGCAACGACGCGACGACTAGCGCCGGTCGCCTCTTGGCGTCGGTCAGCTCCGAAAAGGGAAAGGGGACGACCACGACGTCGCCCTTCATAGGTTCTTCCACGCCGCGTCCTCCTCGGGCTTGAGCCAGTCGCGGGCCAACAACGGCTCGCTGGCGATCGCGGGTTCCATCCGATCTCGCGCTCCGCGAGTCTTCAAAAAACGCGCGAAATCAAGCAGTTCGCGGAGCATAAAATCAGGAAGGTGTTCCGCCTCCCGAACCAGTTGCTCGCGTTCGCTCAGCATCTTCGTTTGATCTCCGTTCTCAGTCGACTCGCGGTTCGCTTCACGAAACCGCGCTACCCCTTGCCGGTGACCCGCTACTCATGTTGTTCCCAACCATTGATCGGCGTGTAGCTTATATAAAGGTCGGGAAACGCCTCGACCAGCCGGGTCATTTTTTCGTGCCAGTCGTCGCTGCCCCATTGATTCGAGAATGCGTAGGTCCGTCCGCCGAAAAAAAGCAACTCGTCATCGTCGCAGAACCATCGCTTGGGGCGGAAGGCTTTTCCGTCCGCTGCCGTAGACGCTCGCCGAATGAACTCATCGCGAGTGGCGGCCCGGCCCTCGACGAAGCGCCACAGACGATTGGCCGAACGCTCGACGGCCGCCGCGATTCGTCCCGGATCGACGCCGGCTTCGACCAGCTTACGAGCGACCAATAGAATGGTCCGTCCTTTGCCGAGTCCCTTGGACGATTCGCCGCCCGCCGACACGTCAAACTGAGTACGGTCATTCCTCGATTCGCGAGCACGACGCTCGCGCTGGTCTTTTTCCCGGAGCTGGATTTGATACTCTTTGGCCTCCGGCAACGGAATAATATGCTGAACGTCCAGAATCAATCGACGATCGAGATCATAGGGACGTAGCCGCACACAACGCACGTCCAGTCCGTACGAATTGAGCCACATGACCGACGAGGTCAGTTCCCGCGAGAAATCGCCCGACACCAGCACGATGCGAACGGCCTGCCCGAATCCGTCCTCGTTCGGCTCCTCCCAATCAAGGTGCTCCAGAATGGCCTGTTGCGCATCCTCGTTCATTCCGTGCCGCCGCTGGAAACCCGCCCGGGCGGCCACGGCCTTCTCGAACGTCATGGTGGATACCATCGCGGCGTAGCGGATGGCCTGCAATTCCATGTGCCCGCCGTCGTCGTCACGTTTCAGCTCGATAACTACGAGATTGGCGTCCTTGTCGACGCCGAGGAGGTCGATCCGCCGCTTGCTGTCTTCCCAATCGCCAAACTCTTCGGCGAGGATCAAGGTATCGGGCGATACCATTTCGATTTGCGACCGCAGCAGACGTTGCAGATCGTCGCGCTCACGCACGCCTTGTGTTCCGAAGGTGGTCTGCGGAATCGGAACGATCCGGTCGGATTGTAGTTCGTAGATCGCCACGATGGTTCTCGGTCGCGGCCTCCCATGGAGACGACCACGCCGGCCAGTGCTTGCGAAAACCGCAAACACGACCCTACTTTAGCGGAATGGCCGGCAGGCGCTTCAGCGTTTTGTTGGCCGGATCGACCATGATCCCCACGGACTCCAGCGCCGTCACCCCAAGGATCGGTTCAGTTCCCGGATTGGCGAAGATCACCCGTCCCGCCGTCGTCTCCCCCATGAACTCGATCTTGGCCAGACCGTAGGCGAACTCGCGCACCGACCCATCCGCGAGTTCATAGGCCATCTTCCCCACCCTGCGGATTCCGATCGTCTCCAGTTCGTCCGACGGCGCCATCGAGTCCGTCGCACCCGTGTCGACAAGAAAGACTTCCTCGTAGGCGCGTGCGTCGCCCTCCATGTTGGTGATCTTGGTCGTCACCTTCGTCAGCCCCACCTCGTCATCCTCTCCACGCTACCAATCGTGAACGGCCGACCGGCCGATTTCACGTGATCCAATGGTCAACTGCGACGCTCTCCATGTTCCGAAGGCCGCCATCTCCCACCGGAAGCCGACCCTCGGCGATGCTCCGCTCGGTTTGGTCGACATCGGCCGCATCGCGATTGCCAATCGAACGGCGACTCGCCCTACCCCAAATTCATGGTCATCAAGAACTCCGCATTCGTCCGCACCTTGGCCAATCGGTTGCGCAGCAGCTCGATCGATTCGACCACGTTCATGTCCGCCAGCACACGGCGCAGCTTGTAGACCAGCTCCAGTTCCTTGGCGTCCAGCAGCAATTCCTCTTTGCGCGTGCCGCTCGCGGCGATGTCGATCGCCGGCCACGTGCGGCGGTCCACCAGACGGCGGTCCAGGTGCAGTTCCGAATTGCCCGTGCCCTTGAATTCCTCGAAAATGACCTCGTCCATCCGGCTGCCCGTATCCACCAGCGCCGTGCCGATGATGGTCAGCGACCCGCCCTCTTCAATATTCCGGGCCGCCCCGAAGAACCGCTTGGGCTTCTGCAACGCGTTGGCATCGACGCCGCCCGACAGAATCTTGCCCGAATGCGGCACCTCGGTGTTGTACGCCCGCGCCAGACGCGTAATCGAGTCCAGCAAAATCACCACGTCCCGCCGGTATTCCACCATCCGCTTGGCCTTCTCGATGACCATCTCCGCCACCTGCACGTGCCGCGACGCCGGCTCGTCAAACGTCGAGCTGATCACCTCGGCCGTCGTGGTCCGCTGCATTTCGGTCACTTCCTCGGGCCGCTCGTCGATCAACAGAATGATGATGAACGTGTCCGGCTGATTGGCCGCGATGGCGTTGGCCATCTTCCGCAGCAGCACCGTCTTGCCCGTCCGCGGCGGAGCCACGATCAACATGCGCTGCCCCTTGCCGATGGGCGTCACGATGTCCACGATGCGCATGTTCAATTCGTCGACCGCCGTTTCGAGAATGAACCGCTTGTCCGGATGCAGCGGCGTCAAATCCTCGAAATTGGTCTTCTCCGTGACCGCCTCGGGGTCCTCGAAGTTGATGGCTTCGACCCGTAGCAGCGCGAAATAGCGTTCCGACTCCTTGGGCGGGCGGATCTGCCCCACCACCACATGCCCGGTTTTCAAACCGAACCGCCGGATTTGCGACGGGCTGATGTAAATGTCGTCCGGGCAGGGCATGTAGTTGTATTCCGGCGAACGCAGGAAGCCGAACCCGTCCGGCAGAATCTCCAGAACCCCCTCGCCGTACATCAGACCGTTGCGGCGGATGCGTTCCTTCAAAATCTTGAAGATCAGTTCCTGCTTGGCCAGACCGGTGTATTCGATCAGCCCTTCCGCCTTGGCGATCTCGTGCAGGTCCGAGACGTTCTTCTTCTGAAGCTCCTTCAGGTGCGTCTCGCCGCGCTTGATCTCCTCGTAACGGGCGTGCGTCTCCGCGTCGACCGCCGCCAGCGTCCCGCGCTCCTCGCGGATCGGCGGCCGGCCGACCACCCCGTCGCCGAAATCGTCATCCGTCCCCGGATCGTCCATCACAACGTCCTGCCGATTGGGCTTGTCAAGGTTGGGAATCGGTTTTCTCGGTGTCCGCGGACGTCCGGTGCCGGTGTTGGCTTTCGCCATGAGTGCTCCTCCTGCTGTGTTGAATGGTTTTCGTTTCGCGACACTCGCCGGATACGGCGAGTCGGTAGGGTTTCGCATTTCCATTGAACGGCGGGCCATACCGGGCGCCGCCTGTTATTCACATGTCAGCCTGTTCGCCTTGAAACCAGTTGCGCAAACAGGGTTTGAATCTGGGATCGTAACGCATCAACCGTGGAATTGTTGACCACTGTATGATCGGCCGCCGCGGCCTTGGCGTCCAGTGGTTTTTGGGCTTTTTCGCGCCGATCGTATTCTGCTTCCGTCCACCCCCGGGTGTTTCCCGCACGGGCCACCCGCTTCGCCCGATCGCACTCGACAAAAATCACCACGTCGCACGCCGCGTCCAAGCCCACCTCGTACAACAACGGGGCGTTGATCACCACCGCCCGGACGTTCGCGTCGCCGTCGCACGCCGCCATCATCTCCCGGCGCCGGGCCTCAATCCGCGGGTGCAGATACGACTCCAGCCGAACCCGCTCCGCCACATCATTGAAGACGATCTCGCCGATCTTGCGACGGTCTACACGCCCATCCGAACCGCAGGCCGCCTCCCCCCACCAGCCGCGCAGCGCCTCAACGACTTCACGTTTGGCCAGTTCCTGATGAATCAACTCGTCCGAGTCGATCACCAGCGCCCCGAGCCTCCGCAACTCGTCCGCGACCAGCGATTTGCCGGCCGCTATTCCGCCGGCCAGCCCGATCACCGGCGCGCGATTCGATTGGTTCACCCCGTCCGCCAAACCGGTCACCGCACGCCGGAACCCACCACTCCGTCACCCGTCCCGTGGTTCGTCCACCCGTCCCGTGGTTCGTCCACCCGTCCCGTGGTTCGTCCACCCGTCCCGTGGTTCGTCCACCCGTCCCGTGCTTCGTCGAACCTCATTTTTCGGGCGGCACGGGCCAGCGAACTCGCCTGCCCGTGTTTTCAATCCCCGTAGGTCGGGTCATCGACCCGACACCGTCGCGTCGACATCCCCCGGCAGCGCCGCAGGTTACGCCGCGTTCCGATCGCCCCAGAACACAAACCCGACAGCACACCACCATTCCAACTCACCTTTCGGCGAAGAGGACAGCGTTGTTCGGTGTGTGGGATAGACCGCTGAACGCCGAGAGGCGTCCGACGCATTCAATCCTGAATCCGTGGAAGCTCCGCTGGCCGCGTAGCTCCGCGAGAGTGTCCTGTCCGTAGGTCTGCGGGAGAAACCGGAATACTTCCGCGCCGGCGCGCCGGGTCGAGTCACACGCGGCATCGCCGCGTCGCACCACCCTCGCCTACCCTCGTGTGCGGATTAGCCCCCGATCGGCGCCGATTCTCGACCCCGACCGCATAAGACGGCACTGCCCGAAGGCAGCCGCGGACATGGACTATTAGGACGATAGCGGCACGCCGACCGCTTGTCAAGCGCCATTTCTTGCGATGTTCCTGACCACGCCGGGTGCCGACCGGCCGAGCGCCACCGGCGCTCAAACGCCTACGGCTCCCCGCCGTCCACCGGCAATTCCAGGTACCTCGGGCGATGCTCCCGCTTCGTGTCAAATGGCGCCTGACCGAATCGGGCCGTCCACCACGCCGGGAACTCGGTCATCGCAGCGTCCCGCTGTTGCAGCAATTCGGGACCGGCCTGCCCCTGGTTGTACGCTTCCCGCGGACGAGCCCCCAGGCGAACCTCCATGTGCATCGGCGTGTCCGCCCGGTAAACATCCAGCGCCACCACCGCCCCCGGACGCTTCACCCGTATGCGTTCCGCGAACTCGGGCGCCGTCGCCCCTTCGTTCAGCATCTCGCCGTCGATCGCGATGATGATATCCTGCGCGAGCAACCCCGCCCGGGCGGCCGCGGTACCCTCGATGACGGCCTCAACCCTAAAGGCCGCCTTCCCCTGCGGAACGCGCGGATCACGGCCCGCCGTGGGATCATACGCCGAGTGGGAAATGCCCAAAAACGCATTCTTCCCGTACACCCGATCCCAGAAGAATATCTCCTCGACGATCCGCTGGATGCGGATTCTGGCCTCGAAATCGTCGGTCTGCTGAAACGCAGGGGCCAACGCGTCCACCGCCCGCAAACCCACGGCCTTCAGCAGCGTGTCCGCCGCCTGACGTTCCGTATAGTCCGGAGATTCCAACCGCCCGACCAGCGCCGCCACTTCCGCATCGCTGACCGTCTGCGCGTCAGGCGGATTCTCCTGCCGGGCGACGAGCCGGTCCTTCTCCACCGGCTGGGCATGACCTGCTGCCGCGACGATGCCCACCCATGCGGTCGTCAGCGACCGTTTTGACCCGATTCGCACCATACGCCTGATTCTACGAAAACGCCTCCCCCGCGTCATCCGCAGCCCGTCTACAGAAGTTGTCGGAACTCGTGGCAGATGGTCGCTACGTCGTCCCGCGACAGGTTTTTTTGAAACGGCAACGCCACCGTCCGGTCCGCGACAGCCTCGCAAACCGGGAAATCGCCCCGTTTCAGCCCGAACGCATCCATCATGTACGGTTGCAGGTGGATGGCCGCGAAGTAATTGCTGCACCCGATGCCTCGGTCACGCAACCGTTTCAGAATGCGATCGCGATCGTCCATGCTGTATTCGTCGGCCAGGCACACGACCAAAACGAACCACGACATGTCCACGCCGTCGCGAATCTTCTGGAACCGAACCCGCCGGTCATCACCCAATTCCTCCCGATACCAGCCGGCCACGCGCCGGCGAACCGCCAACAGTTGTTCGATCCGGTCCAATTGGGCGATGCCCAGCGCGCAATTGATATCGCTGAGGCGATAGTTGTACCCCATTCGGGGATGGGCCAGCCACCCGCCGTCGGTGTCCCGGCCTTGGTTGCGCATGGATTTGCACAACCGCGCCAGTTCGTCGTCGTCGGTGACGATCATGCCTCCCTCGCCGGTGGTCAGTTGCTTGTTGGGGTAAAACCCGAACACACCCACGTCGGCCAGCCCACCGGCCATGCGCCCGCCGCAGCGCGACCCCAGCGCTTCGCACGAATCCTCGATGACCCGCAACCCGCCCCGCGCCGCGTCCTTCCGAATGCGATCATAATCGGCCGGCATTCCGAACACGTCGACCGCCAGCACCGCCTTCGTCCGCGAAGTAATCGCCGACGCAATGCGCGATTCGTCGATGTTCCACGTGTCGCGGTCGATGTCCACGAACACCGGCCGACCCCGTTCGTACAAGATCGCGTTGGTCGAGGCCACGAACGAAAACGGAGTGGTAATTACCTCGTCGCCGGGGCCGATACCCAGTCCACGGACGATTAAATGCAAGGCGGTGGTTCCGCTGGAAACGGCCACCGCGTACCGTGTTCCGCAGTAGGCCGCGAATTTTTGTTCGAATTCAGGCAGTTTGGGTCCCAACGCCAGGTGCGGGGTTTTCAAAACGTCGACCACCGCGTCGATTTCGTGTTGGGTGATGTCCGGGCACGCGAGGGGGTAACGCATCGACTGATCCGTATTGGCAGAATTCGGTACGCCTTCGCGCCGGATGAACCTGCTCGATTGTCGGTCAAACCCGCGGGGCGGTTCATCCGATTATAGGGCGAGGCCGACGGCCGAATAGTCGCGCCCGTTTTACCTGGTTAAGGAATCGGAAATGAGCAATCGGGCGTCGCAACAGATTGATCGTCATTCGAATCGAACCACGGATACGCGCTGCTCCGCGGGGCCCACGGGTCGGCATCGGCCGGCGAATGGGCGGGTCCACGCGGGGAATGGCAACGGCGCCGGCTTGCAAAAGGCCGCGGTGGCGCGGAACATCGCGTCCAACGGCGACGGCGCGCGAGGAGGTCAGGTTTTGTCGGTCAACAAGTTCATCGAGTCGATCAAGACGCGTAAAGCCCTGGTGGGAATCGTGGGGATGGGGTACGTCGGGTTGCCGCTGGCGCGGACGTTCTGCCGGGCGGGTTTTCGTGTATTGGGGTTGGATGTCGATCCGCAGAAGGTCGCGAAACTGAACGCCGGACGCAGCTACATCAAGCACATTCCGGGCGCGTTGATCAAGCAACTGGTGGACGACAAGGTTTTTACGGCGACGACCAACGAAAAGGACCTGCGGGAATGTGACGCCATCCTGATTTGCGTGCCCACGCCGCTGACCAAGATGCGCGAGCCGGACATGAGTTACGTCGAGAAGACCGCGGAGATGTTGAGCCGCAACGTGCGCAAAGGCCAATTGATCGTGTTGGAAAGCACCACCTATCCGGGCACGACGCGCGATCTGGTCAAGCCCATCCTGGAACGCAGTGGACTGAAGGCGGATCGCGATTTCATGCTGGCCTATTCGCCGGAACGCGAGGATCCCGGCCGCACGGATTATACCACCGAGACCATTCCCAAGGTGGTCGGCGGGTTGGGTCCGAAGAGCCTGAAGGCGGCCGTGGCGCTGTACGGAGCGGCGATCACGCGCACCGTTCCGGTGTCCACGTGCGAAGCGGCGGAGTGCGCCAAGATCCTCGAAAACGTCTACCGCTGCGTGAACATCGCGATGATCAACGAGATGAAAATGCTGCTCGACAAGATGAACATCGACGTGTGGGAGGTGGTGAAGGCCGCGTCGACCAAGCCGTTCGGATTCCAGCCGTTTTACCCGGGTCCCGGGCTGGGCGGGCACTGCATTCCCATCGATCCGTTCTACCTGACGTGGCGGGCGCGGGAATTCGACATGGCCACGCGGTTTATCGAGCTGGCCGGCGAGATCAACACCAAGATGCCGGAATACGTGGTGGGGCGGTTGATGGAGGCGTTGAACGAGCGGGGCAAGCCGTTGAAGGGATCGAAGATACTGGTGATGGGGCTGGCGTACAAGAAGGACGTGGACGACATCCGCGAATCGCCGTCGATCGAGCTGATCGAGATGCTGCACGCCCGGGGGGCAAAGGTGGATTACAACGACCCGTTCGTGCCCACGACGCACCGGCAGCGGGATCACGACCTGCGAATGAAGAGCAAGCCGTTGTCAACAGGCATGATCCGCGGATACGATGTGGTGTTGATCGCGACCGATCACAGCAGTTACGACTACCCATGGATCGTGCAGCACGCAAAACTCGTGGTCGACACCCGAAACGCGACGGCCGCGTGCAAGGGGAATCGGCGGAACATTGTGAAGGCGTGAGGGGGAAGGGACGCAGGGACGGAGGGACGAAGGGACGAAGGGGGAACGTCGAAACGGCGAAACGGCGAAAGGCGAAAGGCGAAACGGCGAAAGAGGACAATCCGACGCCGACGGCGTGTCGGCGAATGGTCCGTGGTGCGGGATCGACGAACCGCGCGCACCGACGATGGCCGGTCGCGATCATCGGATTCGTGATGGCGGCGGTCGCGGCCTCCAACCCGCAAGCCACGAACGCGCATTCGGCGGATGCACCGGCTTCGAGTACACAGGCGGCGAATCCGCGGCCGGCAGATCCAACGCCGGGCAGCTCACAACCGGCAAATCCACAACAACCAGCGAATCCACAAGCGGCGAATCCGCAACCCGCAAATCCGCAGGATGGTGCGAAGGCTCCGCCGGAGCTCATCGGACCGCCCGTTCAGGAACCACCGCAGCAATCCCCGCTACCCCAGCCGCAACCCGTGCAGTTGATGCCGCAGGCGCCGCCCCCGGCGCAGCCTACGGCGGAGGAGCGCAAACGGGATAACGACCTGCTCCAGAAATGGAGCGAGATCCTCATGCGGGTCATGGAGGGCGATCCGTGGGACGTGCTGGTCGCGGCGGCCGCGGCGGCGGTGAACGAGGCGGGCGAGACGACCAATTCCGCGGTTGTCGCCGATTATCTTGAATCCATGAAGCTGGCCGCGGACCAGGAGGCCGACCTGCCCGGCAATGGGGCGGACGTGTCGCCGGAAGACCTCGTCAAGCTGCTTGCCACCTCGCAGTTGTTAAGCCCGTCGCAACTTGACGCCCAACTCCTGCTGCGGCCGCTGCATTTTCATCGCGGGCGATCCGTCGCCGGCGGCGGCGATCAAACGATTCACTGGGATTTGTTGGGCGCGGCACCCGATCACCCGACCACCGATCCGGCGATCCGGCTGTTCAAGCGCGGGCGCGAGGCGATACCGGCGTTGCTGGCCGCGATCGACGATCGAACCGCGACGCGGGCGGGGTTCCAGCAGTCGCAATCGACGAGGGCGTCGGTGTTGTGCCGGCGGTGCGATCTGGCGATGGCCATTCTGGAAGCGATCACGCGTTGCGACTTTTACGAGTCGCGCCACCCGAACGGCATGTGGGAGTGGTACGCGAATCTTGAGCCGGGGGAGCGCGGCGCGGCCGTCGAACTCGCACGGCAGTGGTGGGCCGAGACGCGGGAGATGGATGAAATGGACGCCCGCTCGTGGCTGATCGAACGGATTCCCTATGAACAGGCGAACTCGATGCTCGACGTGCTGATCAACGACGGGCAGAACGATCGGGCGATGCGTCATTTGCGGTCCTTCCTGATACGCAAGGACGGGACGATGGAAGTGTCGGCCGCCAACCAGCTTGGCGAACTGGGCGATCCGGCGCCGCTGAACGAGGTGATGGACCGTGTGCAGCGCGGGGCCGAGACCAGCCCCGACGAGCTCGCCCTGCTGGTTCATTACGGTGGCGCGCGGGAATTCGCGGTGCTGCAGAAGATGATGCACGACGATCGCGCGGTGGACCCGAAGTCGCGGAACCCGGTCAGCCGGGTGATCCTGGCGGCGTTGGGGGGCTCGACGAACAACCTGGCGATTCCGGTGTTGGCCGAGGCGCTCTACACGGACGACGAAATGATCGACGTGCGGGTGACGGGCGGCGTCGCGGCTCAGCAGATCGCCGGTGGATCGCGGGCCGACTCCGCGGCGCTGCACATTCAACGATTGACGCAGCGTGACTTCCGTTACGACCCGGCGGCGCCGGCGGACGTGCGTCGCAAGGGGATCGAGCGCATTCGTGAATGGTGGGAATCGCAGGGCAAGGGATTGTATGGGTTTGATGGGGATCGTCTGCGGCGGACGGGTGGGATACGGTGACAAACGGCGCTGGAAGCGCGGCCCCACGGACCCGGACGAAAGGAGCATTCAGCATTGGTGAGACCCGGTGAATCGACCCTTGCGCCCTTGGCGCGCGAATTGAACGAAAGACTGCGTGCGATTTACGCCGACCAATTGTCGGGCGTCTATCTGTTCGGCTCCCGGGTCCGGGGAGAGGCCGGGGCGGAATCGGACATGGACGTGCTCATCGTCCTTAAGGGGTTCGAGCGATACGGCGCGGAAGTGGACCGCACGAGCGAACTTGTCAGCCGGCTTTCGCTGGGGAACGGCGTCAGCATCAGCCGCGTATTCATGACTGAACGAGACTGGCGTGAAGCTGATTCGCCGTTCCTGCGCAGCGTGCGGTCGGAGGCTGTTCCAGCATGAAGCCGCAGTGCCACGCACTTCTGGTCAAAGCCGAACGGGCCATCCACGCCGCGATCCGGTTGAAGCAGGACGGAGACCTCGACTTCGCGGCCGGGCGGGCCTATTACGCGATGTTCTATGTCGCGGAAGCGCTCCTGTTCGAACGCGGTCTGACGTTTCGAAAGCACTCGGGCGTCCACACCGCGTTTGGAGAGCATTTCGCGAAGTCCGGGGCGATGGACTCGCGATTTCATCGCCACCTGCTCGACGCTTTCGACAAACGCCTCCAGGCTGACTATGGGTTCGAGGCCGTTCTGGACGTCGAGGACGTCGACGCGATGATCGCCCACGCCGGTGAGTTTCTGGCCACGGCCCGTGCTTTTTTCGAAAGGTCGAAATAGTTCCACTGGGTTTGTGTCACACATCGAATGATACGGAGAGCACGACCGGATGCGCGCCGGCGGAATGTTTCGGGGAATCGGGCGGGGCGGCACGCGCTTTGTGAAAGCGCGGGATGGAGATGTGCAGATTGAGATGGTGATGAGCGAACCCCGGGGGCGACGCGCCTTGGCCGCGTCGGCGCGGGGCGACCATCATCGTAACCCTCACCATCGCGCGCGATGAATGGGCCACCCGAGCCGACGGGATAGTTCGGGGAATCGTACGATCGGTCCAGGGCGGCGGGAGCTGTGGCGATGTCGTACAGATCCCGGGGAGTCAGTGGCTTTGGACATCCTTTTCCTTCTTGGTACCTGCTGTGCGATCGCGATTACTGCGTACGTCGTTGGGCGCGCTTCCAGGGATGATGAGATCGAGAAATCACGCGTGGACGCGGCGAAGTTTGAGGCCAAACTCCGCGAGGTTGAGGGGCTGTTCGATGAGACGCTTCGCGGTATTCGGGAAGATTCCGTTCTCCTCCCCAGCCTTGTTAGATGGGCCCAAGCGTTAGACGAAGCTCGCGACAAAGCGCTTTCGTTGTCTCTCCAAACGAAGAGGCGCCCCGCGCCCAAGGCGGCTGAGGAGGTTCGGCTCGCTCGAACGGAATCTCGGCATAACAAGCGAGCGCTGCGCTTAGCGATGAATCGAGTCGATCTCTACGAATCGCTCGCGCCTTGGCTTCTGGAGTACACCGATCTCTCCCTGGCTGAGTTGATCGACGCGATGCGAGAGGAAAAAGACGCCAGGGCATCCGCAGAACGTGGTGAAGATCCAATCTCACGCTATGTACCCAAGACAGAGTGGAATAGTCTTTCTTCATCAGAACGGAACCAACTGGCGCTCGATCGTTATTGCGATCCAAGGCGAAAGCGTACCCCGTGGGCCGCTGGCATCGAGTACGAACGCTTCGTCGGGTACACCTACGAGAAGTCTGGATATCACGTAACATATCAGGGGGCGTTGCGAGGTCGCGAAGACTTGGGTATCGACCTTTTATGTGAAAACGATGCGTGCGTCCTGATTGTCCAGTGCAAGCGACTTTCGCAGGAAAAGCAACTTCCTGTGCGGGAGAACGTGGTTGCCCAAGTCTTTGGCTCGGCAGAATTCTATCGAATGTGCTCTGGAACGCCAAAACCTGTGCGTCCTGTGCTCGCTACCACCTATCGGCTATCGGACGAGGCGTCCCGATTCGCCGGACACTTGAAAGTCAATCTCAAGGAGCATTTCGCGATCGCGCAGTATCCGATGATCAAGTGCAACGTTTCAAGAGTGGATGGCCAGAGAATCTATCACCTGCCCTTGGATCAGCAATACGACAACGCAGTTATCGGAGACCGCGAGGATGAGTTCTACGCATCAACGGTCAACGAAGCTGAGAGTGCGGGCTTTCGCAGGGCATTCCGATGGAGGGGAGGCGACGACCCTGAAATCGCCTGACCACGTTTCGTGGGACACGCTTCTCGGGCAGCCGGATAGCCCGCGTCACCGGGAAGATGGAATCAAGAGCATGCTCGACGTGTTGGCCGTGCTAAATGCGTTCGCGGGCGTGAATGTGTACAATTGCCCGACTCGGCCGTGACGAAAAGGCACGGAGGCACGGAGGGGAAGGGGGACGGCGAAACGGCGAAAGGCGAAAGACGAGCGGCCACAGAGAACACCGAGGGCACAGAGAGCGGAACCCTCACCCCAACCTTCACGCTCCCACCTTGGTCGCGTTCAGTCCCTGGGAGGGAGAGGGAGCGGAGGCGACCGCGCGGCGATCGTGCGTCGATTTGATGCAATCTGTGTTAATCTGTGTAATCTGTGGATAGATTTCTTGGAACGGAATTGGTTGGCGGTGCCCACCCTACGAGGCACGATCGGTGGAAGCGATGTGGTGACGGGTTATGGCATCGAATGAGATTGAATCGTTGACGCGGCTGAAGGATGCGTTTCAGACGCTGCCGGGCGTGGGGGCGCGGGGGGCGGAGCGGATGGCGTTTCACGTGCTGCGGTCCAGCGAGGCCGAGGCCAGGGCGCTGGCGGACGCGATCCTGGCCGTCAAGCGCGACGTGTTCCATTGCTCGGTCTGCTACAACCTGACCGAGAAGAACCCCTGCGGCATCTGTTCCGACGGGCGGCGCGATGGGGCCGAAATCTGGGTTGTGGAGCAGCCCAAGGACTTGATGGCGTTGGAGGCGACCGGTCTGGTTAAGGGAGTGTATCACGTTCTGCTGGGTCACATCGCCCCGCTGGAGGGAGTCGAACCGGGCGACCTGACCATCGACGCGCTGGTCAAGCGCGTCCGCAAGGGCGGGGTGCGCGAAGTGGTGTTGGCCACCAACCCCACGCTGGAGGGCGACGGCACCGGGCTGCACATTCAAAGCGCGCTGCAGGACACGGGGGTGACGATCACGCGGCCGTCGCGCGGGCTGGCCAGCGGATCGCCGCTGGAATTCGCCAGCCCGGCGATGCTGGAAGCGGCGATCCGCGGTCGGACGAAGATGTAGGTCCTATCCGCCGGGAGGCGTCACCGTCCGTCATTGCCCACGGATGACAAGACCGGGTGGAGGAACGAAATCCGACCCGCGGAAAACCCATCGCGGCCTCGCGGAAGTCGCCGCGAACGTGAGGATTTCGCATCGCGAGGCGAAATCCGACAACCATCGAACGTCAACGCTCGATCAAAACGCATGAGAAACAAAAAACGCCCAAACTCGAACGGGGCGGGTCTGCGAAAGGAACACCGCTTCCACGGGTTCCGCGTCGGGCCGCTTCGCGGTCGCGCCGCCCCACCCGTAGCTACATTCCGCCGCCCCCTCGGGGCGAAGAAATTCCTCGCCAAAGAGTTCGGCAAGCCCGCCGTAGAAGAGCGCGAACCTCGCCGTACGCCGCAAAGCGCTCCGCGTCGAACCGAAGCCGAATTTCATACGCCCGGCTCTCTCGGGCTGAAATGGGACGACGCCGTCGGTCGCCAATTCAACCCTCGCGGCGACTGGTGGCGATGGATCAGCGTGATTACCATCGTAAAGGTAGGGCCCCAGGGGATGCGGGGCGCGGAAAGCACCCCGTCCGATCCATGCGTTAGGGCGAACGCCCGTCGCGGGGGAGCGACCGGTCACTGTAGACAGGAGAATCGGGATGAGGAAGATGACGAACGGCGAACGGACTGTCGCGAACAACGCCCCCGGCGAGTTGATAGCCAAGGTGCCGCAAGCTTACGCGACCCGGATCACCGCGCTCGCAGGCCTGACCGACGCCTTCTGCGACGCGCACCTCAACGACGAGTACAAGGAGCTGTGCCGCGAGATGGCCGTTGCGGTCTGTCAGAAGGGTTCGCCGGTTCTGAACGGGAAGCCCGAAGGCTGGGCGGCCGGGATCGTCTATGCGCTCGGGCGGGTCAACTTTCTGGGCGATCCGAGCCAGACTCCGCACATGAAGGCGAAGGCGATCGCCGAGGGCTTCGGCGTTTCCATGGCCACGATGCAGGCACGGACCAGGGTCATCTGGGAAGAGCTGGAGCTGATGGCGTTCCACCCGGACTGGTCGCTGCCCAGCATGCTCGACAAGAACCCGCTGGTCTGGGTGCTCAAGGTGAACGGGTTGCTCATGGACATCCGCATGGCCCCGCGCGGGGCACAGGTCGCGGCCTACGAGCAGGGGCTCATCCCCTACATCCCGGCGGACCGCGAGGGGGCGGTTGTGGACGATTCCTGGTAGCAACTCCCGTGCGAGAATCATCTCTCGCACATGCGGCCGCGGGAATCTCCTCCCGCGAGGTCGGCCACGGCGTGCACTTCCGTAGATACGGGATGCCGGCGCACGCGGGGAGGGGTTCCCGTTGCCCGATGCTCCCCGCCCGTGCACGTTCGAGGCGGGGGTAGGGTTTCGCGCGCCACGAGACCCGTGGCTACCGATCGCGATCGGCGATGAGAATGGGCTCGACGGGGCAAGTCGATCATTGGGGCGCACCCCCTTCGGCACCCGAAAGACAACGCCCTTGGCCGATCGGCGTCTCCGCGTATAATCACTTGGAATCCGTCGCGACGATGGCACGGGCGTCGGGTCCGGGCTCCGGCTGCGGAATGGTCTGCTCGACCGTGTTCGATCGCACGAGTGGCCGACGAGCGTCTCGCCCGTGCGTCCCCCGTTCGGCAGTCGGCGCGAAGTCGAGGCCGATCAGACGCCAACCGCATCAGGGCGCCGTCCCGCGGTTGAGCCGGATCGCGTTTGCGGGCGTAGCTCAATTGGTAGAGCATCAGCCTTCCAAGCTGAATGTTGCGCGTTCGAGCCGCGTCGCCCGCTTTGTGCCGCCAAGTGACACCCGACGACAACATTCGTCGGCAGCGTCACTTGCGGCATTTCCCGCCGGGTCGCCAGTTTCAGCCAAGCTGTCAGCACTTGCCATCGGTGTGCTGCGATCGCCGGTCAGCGGTACAAGATTTGGTACAAGATTTCGGCGGCCGTTTTCATCGCCAACGCGCCGCGTTTCGGCATCGCAATTGTCGCCAGCTTTCCACACCCGCCGTGCGGATTCGGCATCGCTCATCGCGGCACGGCGCCGCGGCGAATCCAAATCACGCGGCACCCCCGGCCGAGCGTCCGTCGTACCCGTAGCCCGTTGGAGATTCGCCCCCGGCGGTTCGTTCAGCGGCAAATCCGGCAGCACGTCCAACGCCCCGGCCACGTCCAGCAGGCGCGGGTCGGTGTAGGTGTTCATGGTCAGGTCCAGCGACCCGTGCCGCATCGCCGCTTGTGCGGTCCGCGGCGAAACCCCGCCCTTGCTCAAATGCGTGCCGAACGTGTGCCGCAGCGCATGCACGTCAACCGTCCGTCCCCGGTCGTCGCGTTTGTCGATTCGTGATCGGCCGTCGTCGCCGACGACCAGCTTGGCGATGCCCGCGGCCACCAGATCGCGGTCCAGAATCCGCACCAGCCCCGACGGCACGTTGAACAGCCGGTCATCCGCCGCCAGACGCACCGGCAAGGGCCTTCCCGCATCGCGTGCGGCGTTCTGAACGCGTTCGAGCCGTTCGGCAAGCCACGCACGCACATCGGCGGCCAGGTCGGCCCTCAACGGGATTTCCGCTCCGCGTCCGGCCTTCTCGTCGGCCGCGTCCAGCACGAAATACGGCACGGTGCCGTCCAGCTCCACGTGCCGCACGGTCAACGCGGCCAGCTCCCCCTTGCGCAGCCCGGTCATCACCAGCGTCTTGTAGATCAGCGCCCGTTCGCGGCCCCGGCGATCCAGCGCGTCGATGACACCCGGCCGATTGCGGAGCGCGTGCCGGTCCCGTTCGGCGGCCGCGTCCAGATCGTCGAACACCAGCGGCTCCCGTGTCCACGTCCGGCGGCTGCGCTTGTCCGATCGGTCCGCGGCGTCGTCCCGTTTGACGACCGTGCGGCCATACTCGGCCAGCAACCGCAGCCGCGCCACTTTCAGCAGCCGTCGCAGGTCGATTTCCGTCAACGCCCGCCGCGTGCGCCGCGGGTCGGCCTTCTCGTCGCGTTTCGGCGGTCGCGTGAACGGATTGGCCACGATGCGGCCCGATTCGACGCACCAGTTGCCGAACGCGGTCAGCGCCGCCAGATGCCGGTTCACCGTCCGGGCGGCCATTCCGGCCGCGTCGCACCGATCCGCCCACCGCTCGACGGCCCCGCGGTTCAGGTCGCGTAGTCGCTTGAACCCGCAGTCGCCGACGATGCGTTTCAGGCAATGCCGCACGTTCTCGACGTGCCGCGGCGACACCCCCGGCCGCTTCCCCTTGCCCCGTTTGCTTTGCAGGTGTTGCAGGTACGCGTCCACGTGCTCGCCGACCGGCGTGGCCTTGAAATCCAGCACCGCGTCCTCGGCCGCGGTCCACGAACCCGAACGCACCTTATCCGACCGCACCCGCAGCTCGTTCAGCACCGTTTCGGCCGCGTCCCTGGTCCGGCACCCCGTCGCCGTCTTGACGAGCTGCCCGGCCCCGTTGCGATACTTCGCCGTGTACGTCGCCGCCTCGACGATGATGCGATCCGTCCCGGCGTGTGTGCCCTTGGCTGGCGTTGTCACCTTCGCGACGCGTTTGCGGCCGTGCGCGTCGGTCCAGCGTGCGAACCGCTCGCCCTTGCGGGTGAACAACTCGGCC
The DNA here is from genome assembly GCA_013140575.1 of Phycisphaerales bacterium. Classification (GTDB taxonomy): domain Bacteria; phylum Planctomycetota; class Phycisphaerae; order UBA1845; family UBA1845; genus JABFSN01. Next base: position 71,447 of record JABFSN010000122.1, read on the forward strand.
CCGTTCGGCATCGGACGTGTGTAGGTTTCGCGGTAGACGTTCCCCATTGCCCGTCCTCTCTCGTGATCTCGCCAAGCGCCACCGGCGTGAGCAAACCGCGCCGGAATCCTACACACTTTCTGCGATTTCGGCCAAGAACAAGTACGTGTGAATGATCGTTTGGCGTACTTCTGATACGGAGACACTCGCGTGAGTTCCCTTGCACGTATTCTCATACAGCCGATCAAGACGTGCAGCCAGATGTTGCATGTCCACACGTACAAGTGTTTGGTCAACATCTTTCTTCAGTCGTTGTTCGACAAAGGCAAGCAGTCGATTCTTGTACTCGTCGTTTCCGACCGCTCGTGGCGTTCCACTCGAATCCACATATGAGTCCTTCGATGCTGGAAAAACCACGTCCGCGACGGTCATCAAGAGGCGTCGGCAGGTTAGCATTGCTTGCGACAGGCTCTCCGCGTTTTGTTCTCCCAGCCGATCCTCGACAGAACGTAGCTGTTCCAATGCGTGTGGGCAGTGATTAGACAGGAACTTGTCGGCTGAGTCACGCGCATGATCGAAAATGGAGGCGACTCTTCGGCCAAAGTCCAGTGCGATGGACACATCCGTTGCGAAACTGTGTATTCCGCCCCGTATTGCCGACGCCCGTTGCTGCAAGTGTGTGATTTTGTTTCCAAGTTTCTCTAACGGGTCGCGAGTGGACATAACGCTCATACTTATCGAACCGCCACCGCGCGACTTATTGAGTATCTGTTTATTAGTATCAATGGCCGCCTCGATCGCTGGCAGACTCTCGGAGTAAAAGTGCCCGATGACCCGGCGGCCCGATTGATCCAAGAAGGTCTTGCACCACCCCAATTTGGTCGCGTCGAATTCAATTGGATAACCGCGTTGCTCCATGACGAGCCACTTTCGCGCATTGCCGTCACCCAATAGGCGAGCGACGCGCATCGCTTTCATCAAAACTCTTTCCGCGCTTGGCGATTCGTTCTCAAGCAAATCCAGCAACTCCGTCGCTGCCTGAAGTGTCGCCTCATGCTTGGAATGGCCCTGATTCATTTATTGCCTGTTGCCTTTTTGCTGCCGAAACGTCACCAATGCGAAATGCTGCGCCACCCTGTCCGCCAAATCCAGCCGCAACGACTGTTCTCCGCGCATGAACTTCATCAGGCTTTGCCGCTTCAAACCCGTGGCCCGCGCTACCGCCGACACCGATTCGCACTCGGCCAGCGCCTGCCGCAGCAGCTCCGTCATCGTTCCCTTGGTTCTTCGCCGTGCCACGTATTTTATATTACCTCAAGCCCGCCGAACCGTCAAGATATTTCCGCGTGCGTGTGTGCGCCAGCACGTGCACGCACGCCCGTATGTACTACGTACATACTGTGATGTCGGAAGCCTACTTCCGCAGCGAGCGGAAGCCCGCTTCAGGTAAGCTCCGGCAGCGTACTTCCCCTTCTAACCGGCAGCCCGCTTCCGGTTGTGCGGCTCCGCATCGGGCGTCAGCAGCCGCCACACCGAAGGCCCGCCGGCCAGCGATCCGCGTTTCAATCGCTCCACGCATCCCGACGCCTGCAACCGGCCCAACGCATCCTGCATCGCCCGGCAACTGCAACCGCACCGCCGCGCCAGGTCGCCCACGCTCGCCGTCACCGTCCCGTCCGGCTTGGCGTGCCGGTACAGCGCCAGCCAGGCGGCCAGCGCTGACCGCGGCAGGTGCGGCATCCCCAGGTCGATGAACGCATTCAGCAGCCCGAACCGCCGCCGCACCGCTTCCCCCCGTCCGCCCGGTCTCCCGCTTCGCTTCGCATCGGCCCCGCCCGATCCGCGACCGTTGCCGCGCACCATCGCGGCGCCGGCCGGTTCCATCGCCGGCAACTCGTCGCCCACCGCAATCACCCGGCCCCCGGCGTTCATGCCCCATCCCCGTCGTCGTCGCCCGCGGCCGGCGTGCGGTTCCACAACGCCGCCAGCTTGGTCATCGTCGCCGTCCGCACCGATCCCGTCGGCGTCGGGTCCAGCGGACTGAACCGTTGCAGCCGCCGGTCGAAGCGCATGGCCACGTCCATCGGCTCCCCGTGCCGATGTTTCAGACACCGCAGGTTCACCGTGTCGCCCTCGTCCGGCACCAGCACGTAGGCCGAGTCCGCCCCATACTCCAGCTCGCTCGATTCCCGGAAGCTCGCCAGATTCAACGTCTCGCCGTCGTACGTGGAACGCCCCACGCGATCCTTCGACCGCGCCACCGCCGACACGCACAGCACCGCGCAGCCCGCGTCCGCGAACTGCCGCAGATAGTCCATCAGCTCATCGACCCGGCCGCGCTTATCGTTGTGCTGCCCCTTTGGCCCGATGCGTTGCAGGTAATCCAGCACCAGCAGCGAGCCGCCGAAGTCATCCGCCGTCGCGGCCACGTTGCCCAAATCGTAGCGCGTCTCCACGAACGCCAGCCGCTCGGCCACCGATTCGAGCGTGGCCATCCCCCGGTCGATGCGTTCCGCGTGCGACGCGTCCAACCGGCGCCGTGCGATCGCGTCCAGCGGCACCCCGGACAAGCGGGCAAGCTGTCGGTCCAGCAGCACCCCCGGCGTCATTTCCACGTTGCACACCACCGCCCGCAGCGTTTCATCGTTTCGCAGCGCATCGACCACGAACTGCATGGCCAACGCCGACTTGCCCCCACCCGGCAGACCGCCGATCAGCACCACCCGGCCCGGCCCCAACTCCACGCGGTTCATGGCCCCGGTGCCCACCGCGTGCAGCACCGGCGCCGTCCCGCTCAACACCCCGTCCCGCCATCCGGTCATCGCGTCCGCGGCCGTCGTGTAACGCGCGTTCGTGGACATCAGGCACCCTCCCCCGGCGCAGCTCCCGCCACCGACTGAAACCCGTTCTCGATTGCCCGCCGCACGTCCGCCGGCGGCAGCCCGCAGTCCAGCGCCGATTCCTCCAACAGCGCCACGCACAACGCCAGCGGCGCGCCCAGCTCGGCCAGATTCGCCGCCGCCGAGTACAACAGCCGATGCCGGTTCGGATAAGTCGCCCCTTCCCGGATGAAGTGCAACGTCTGACGGTTCAGTCGCGTGGCACCCCGGCCCTTGACGGCCCGTTGGGCCTTTACTTCCGACGCCCGCCGCACCTGTTCGCCGCATTCGGCCCACAATCGCGCCGCCGGTTCGCTTGCATACCGTGGCGCCGGCGGCTCGAACGGTTCCGGCCATTCGGCCAGCTTGCGAATCGCCGCCAGCGGCATCCGCATCAGCTCGTCGAACACCAGCCGCCGCTTGTGCAGCCCCGATTTCGGATGACGGCTGTTCGCCGCCCGCCAGCAGCGCACCCGGTCGTAGACTCCCGCGTCGATGACCACGCCCGCGGTCTCCGCCACCGTTTCGGCGAAGCGCCGCGCCGCGCGATGGAAGTCGCGACCGGGCGCGGGTTCCCAGTGCGCCGTCGCCATCCCCACGTGAAACCCCTTCCGTCCCGACCAGAAGATCAGCAGATCGTCACCCTCGACGTGCAGCGTCTCGACCATCGACTTCGCCAGCCGCCGGGCCGCGTGCAGTGTGGCGTCGCCCGCGTCATCCTCGCCGTCGATGTCCCACCACAACCGATCGGCCCAGCACGGCCCGTCGAATCTCCGCGTTGAACCGCTCCCGTTCAGGTGTGCGGCGAAGTCGTCACTGAACCGGAACGCCGACAGGTACGATTCCCGCTCCAGCTCGCACCGCTCATCGCACGCCGCGTAACCCGACGTCGCCCGGTCGAAATCCACCAGCCGCCGCGGCTGACGGCAGTCGCCCAGCACGCGGAAGCCGTAGCGGTACGTCCTGGCGTGCATGGTTCATCGCTCCGCCCACGCCGTCGTACTCGCTCCGTCGGGAAACAGCTTGCCGCGCTTCCCATCGGAGTTGCCGTCGGCCGTCTCGTTCGCGGTCTCCGTATCCAGCGCCGCCGGGTCGAACGACGCGTCCCCGTCCCCGTCCGCCGCTTGGACTCCGTCGCCGTGCGTACCGTCCGGCCCGTCCGGCCCGTCGCCATCGGCCGGCGCAAACAGCTCCACCGGCGGCTCGTCGATGCCGAGTACGTCAAACCGCTTGACGCTGTTGAACGGCAAGCCGTCGTCGCCCGTTCGCAGCGCGACGTATACGCGACACCGAATGCGGCCCGGTGGAATCGACATTGTCTCCAGTTGTTCGAGTTGCTGGATTCCCAGCTTGGTCAGGTCGCGTTTCGTCTGCGGTAGGGCAGCAGCCGTCAGCCAAAGGTCGTGAAATACGCGGCGGTTGGCGTAATCGCCTTCAACGATCCGAAACGCGATCTTCACGCCCGGCGTCCCCTTCGTTTTGGCATTGAACAGCTCGACGACCGCCACGTGGCAGATGTACGCGCCGCCCGGCAACGCCCCGAAATCTTCGGCCGCGTTCGTGTGATCCCATTGCTTGCGGATTTCGTCCGTGTCACCGGCGAGGATGTCGCCAAGTCGCCGTTTTCGATTAGAATTCTCCATAGTCTTGAAATCCTGTTCAGTTTGCGACCGCCCGGCGTTCTCCCGTCGGGCGTCGCGTTTTGGTCCTGTTGAATCGTCCCAACGCGTCAGGTGAATAGGGGTCGCTCGTTCTGTTCGGCCTCTCGCGCGTCGGCCCGGTGACGCTCATCGCACCGCCCCCCGCACGGCACGAACCGCCGGGCAGCCGTCGGCCTCCCATTCCTCGATTTCACGACGGGACCAGCGCCGCAGGTGCCCGAACTTCCTCCCCCACGGCATCCGCCCGGCGTCCGCCTGTCGCCGAACGTGGCGTTTCGAGCATTTGTAGCGGTGGGCCAGATCGGCCTCGTCGAACCAGTCCGGCATCGCCCCCTGTGTTTGAATCTCGCATTTGCGTCCGTCACTTCGCATCGTTGGGCACTCCAGGATCACACCGATTACACCGGGAATCGTCCCCGGCGTTCGGCTTGATTGTGGCCGCCCCTCGCTGCAGGCGCATGACGTGGCAGTAGGATTCTGGCAATTCGAGGCCGGTGGCGTCACCGGCTGGCAAATAAGCGTTTCGGAGGGAAGTAGAAGGGTAGTAGAACGTTACTGCCCGGCGGCTTTGGATCGTCGAATCGCGGCCGTGCGACTCGCGATTTCATCTTCCGGCGGGTTGTGCCAGTCGCTCCCCGCGGTCGGGCCTTTCTCACAACGCTTCACGAACGCGCGCCAGTCGGCTAGGTGAACAGACCGTCGGTTCGGTCGCGGCGTTCCGTCCTTCTTGAGCGGGCGTGTCCAGCGGATGTTGTTCTTCGCGAAGTCCTTGATGAGACCTCTCGCCTGCTTCTCCGTCAGATTCAGGGCGTCCGGCGTCTCGCGTGCCATAATGTCACTGACCGGAACGTATGCGGTTGGATCGGCCGGCCGCGCCACATATCCCGTGTCGTCGGGCTTGGACGCGCCATCAACTGCCGGTGAATCACCACTCGGCAGGGTCTCGTAGTCCGATCCACTCCCGCACTGCGCGCCCGACAGTATGGCCATCTCAGCGTCCGTAATGCCGAATTCCTTTCGCAGCACTTCCATCGCTCGTCCCGCGTCATCGACTTCCCACGGAACCGTAAGTAATGTTGTCGGAAGGTCTCTGAACCGAAAACCCGTTTCTTTCCCGGCCTTGTCGAGGATTGCGTTGTTCTGATTGAAATCGTTCCACCAGACGCCCTGCGCCGTGCAAACGGCAAAGGGGAGTTTCCACAATACTGAGATTCCGGGCACCCCGCTGATGTCTCGTTCGTCAAACAATTGATTCGTGTTGAGTGCCGCGGTCCAAATGCGATAAAAGGCGTCGGTCGGAACCTGTGCGCGGCCAAAAGTCAAAGCGTTCCGCTGCCCACGTATTTCCATAGTCAGGCAGTCAACCAGACGTTTGTTCACCTTCACTAACAACTTGATCCGGTCACGCAATGGCGAGTCTCTTGTGACGTGTTCGGACAAGATGCACAATCCTCGATCGGGTCGTCGCCCGGTGACGCGCCGGATTGTGCGTGGACGCGCCACTGGACGACGAACTGGCGGGTAGCTACTCCCGCCGTCCCGTCGTTCAGATTCTATCCCGGTCTAGGCGATTCGTAAACGTGAATTGTCAGCCAAGGAGGAGACGCTACGGCGTACAACAATCTTCCCCCTCGAATCCGTCGAGCACGCCGAGAATATCGAAAATGTCCACCACCCCGTCGCCACTCGGGCAGGGAATGATGTCCGCTCCGCAGATCGACGGGCACGTCACGTCGTTGCAGAAAGCCCCGCTACCGAAGGAGAAGTAGACGCCGTCGTACGCGTCGCACGCGACTTGCCGGACATTCGCGCACGCCCCCCGCACGCAACACGCGCCTTCGCAATCAAGCTCGAAGGCGTAGGCCGAGCCGGCGTCCGATCCCCCCGTGTTATCGTTGCGGATTGCTCCGACGACCGCCGTGTCTCCGCTGATGGTCACGGAAATCCCAAAACCGTCATTCGCAGACGTGTCGGCGCCAATGAGTTTCCCTTGCTGCGTCCACACTGGGACACCGGTCGATCGTACAAATGCGTACGCCGAGCCGGCGCTAAACCCAGCGTCTTGGTCCGAGAATGCACCGATAACCACGGCGTCGCCGTCAATCGCCACCGAAACACCAAAGCTGTCGCTGGATTGTCCGTCGGCAGCCACGAGCTTGGTCTCCTGCATCCATGTAGTGCCCGAACGGACGAAGATGTATGCCGATTCTCCGTAGGTTCCAACGGCGACGGTGCCGCCGTTGATTGAGACCGACCTCCCAAACCTTTGATTTGGTTGAGCGTCCACGGCATTGAGTTCGGCTTGTTGCGTCCATACTCCGGCGGAGCGCACGAATACGTAGGCCGCGCCCGCGTACATCCCGGCGTGACCGTGGTTGTACGCGCCAACAACGGCGGTGTCCCCGTCCACCGCGACGGAAATCCCGAAAGTATCGGCCGCCGCGGCGTCCGACGCCGTTAGTTTCTGTTGCTGGGTCCACGAGCCGTCAGCCCGAACAAACACATACGCCGAACCGGAGTTCATGCCCGCGTCGCCGTCTTGCACAGCGCCGACCAACACCGTGTCGCCGCTGATTGCGACGCGATAGCCGAATTGGTCATTCGCCGCGGCATCGTTCGCGGTAATCTTGGCTTCCTGTGTCCACACCCCACCGGAACGAACAAACACGTACGCCGATCCTGAGTCCGTTCCGGCGTCGTTGTCCAACGGCGCACCAACAATCATCGAATCACCATCAAGCGACACCCAGTTCCCGAAAAGGTCTCCGGGGCCGCTGTCGGACGCTACAAACTTCGCCTCTTGCGTGACGTCGCAACCCTGTCCCCGCGTCGCATCGACGCAAATCGTCCACACCGTCGCCAACGCCGTTGCCATCACCCACGCCCGTCTGAATTCCTGTAATCGCATGAGCCGTCCCCTCTGCCCGAATGAGATGATCTGCCTGCTCACTTTCAACCTGATTCCGTGAATCCTCTGCGCTATCCCCGCGGTGAAGTGAGCCTACTTTGTACGTACGAGAAAATTGCCGTCAGTGACGAAATCATCCGGGCCAAGCTGGACACCGAGCAGAACGATGCGCAGCGGAACCGTGCCGGAAAGGATCCCATCCAGGTCGAACACGATGCGCGTGTCCACGCCGTTATTCGCGATGTTCGTGGCGTTGTCAACGACAACATCGAACCCGGCACCGACGAGAGGCGGAAACGGCTTGTTCGCCTGTATTCTGTCATCGACTTCAAAATCCATGACGCTGTCCACACCATCGAGGCTCACGCAACAATTCGTGTTCATTCGAATGGTGTCCAGTCCCGGCCCCAACGTGTACAAATCGTTGCCCGAACCTCCACTAACGACATCGTCGCCCGAACCGGCATCAACCATTTGTATGCCGACATTGTGTCCCGTGGACACATCGTCACCGTCACCAAGTTGTATGTTGGTGCCGCCGCTGCTGCTGCTATTGAAGATATTGACGCTAATAACGTCGTCGCCCGCACCGCATTGAACCAGGACACCCGCGGCGAACTCGGTTTGAGTAGACAAGGCAAGGGTGAGTCCTGCGTGAAATCCCGACGCGTCAACATTCGGAGTCAACATGGGATTCCCATTGAGTGAAAAGGGTTGCGTGCCGACGATCAAAAGCCGTACAGGGGCCGTGCCAATTTCAATCGCCGACAGCCTGTTCGGCATCGTACCTTGACTGACAACGACTACTGTCTCGAAACCGCCCGGCGGAATCGAGACCCTACCAGCGCGGGCGTTTAGCAGCGTAATGGTCACGGAATCATCATCGCCGACAGTGATGGCCGGATTGAGAAACCATGCCTCAAAATCAACCGAACTGTCGTCAAAGCCTCGAATACCAAAATCCACGCGCTCGAGTAGGTTGATGATTCGCACGTCGCCGTAGGTACTCTCGACGAGATTCATCTCTCGCAACCCGTACACGTTGGAGGCGTTAATCGAGACTTTTGTCGCCGCGCCGATGCTGCCCAGATTTCGAATGGTCAGAACCTCGACGCCGTCAAGAAACGGTACGATGGTTGCGTTGCCGCCCGGAAGCGTGGCGAACAATTCGTCTCGCCCGGCCGATCCGTAGACGTAGTCGCCGGATTGAAGCGTCGGGATCAGTGTACCGGTCGGGGCGTTGAACAGCAGCGGCGCCTCGATGAAATCGTCGCACGGCGTAACCAGTACATTGTCGATTCGCAGCGTCAGGTCCAGGTCGCCTACGGGGTGGCAAGTGACTCCAGCGGAATCTTCGCCGCACGTTTCCGAGCATGGTTCGCATGGCGGCTGACCCGGCGCGCACGTCCCACCGTTGCACGATTCCGCGCCGTTGCACGCGATCCCATCATCGCAATCGACATCGTTCAAGCATTCAGCGTCGATGCACTCGCCTTGGTCCTCGTCGCATATCTGACCCCCTGCGCACGGAAGCGAACCCTCGACGCAGACCGCCGATTCGGTGTCGCATGTTTCGGCACCGTTGCAGTAGGAGCCGTCGTCGCATTCGCCGTCTGATTTGCACGGCGATACGCACGGCCCCGCGGATGCAAGCGCCCCGCTGCTATTGCCTTGCAGGATTGAAAAATCATGCAGATCAACGTCACAGTCGCCGTCCAGATCACCGAGCGGCCGACCCTCGGAATCGACGGCCAATCCCGGCGGCGTGTCGCAACACACGTCAACAGTGTCGCCAACGCCGTCGGTATCCGCATCTTGCGCGAACGCGACGGACGCGATGCCCACGATGACAAGTGCCACGCGCCAGAATCTATACGGCCTTGTCAGTGGCATTGTCGTGTTCCCCACATTCCGCCGCCGCCGGAACGTCGTATCCCCTTCGCCGCAGTTCGTCCCAGATTCGACGGTCAATTTCGCGTTTGTGCTCCGGGTCCGGTTCTGCGTCGGCGTCGTCGCCAATCAACGGACCCATCCGGTCCTGCCACCGCGGAAGTATGGCGTTGACCGCACGGATGATGGCCTCGTGGGTCAGCGCCCTTCGCGCCGCGAAACGCGTTTCCAGCCGTTCGACCCGGTTCATCCGCGTGGCCATGACCCGCCCTTATGATGCCCGATTCCGCCGCCCTCGTGATGCCCGATTCCGCGCCCGTCGCGCCGTCCGAATTCCACGCCTTCCCGGAGCCGGTCCTCAAGCTGTTCGATGCGTCGCGCCGCCGTCGTTTCCAGATCGGTGATGCGGCGTTCCAGTTCCGCGGCCTCGCGCAGCCGCGGACCCAGTTCCAGAATGGACCGCGCCGCCCCCAGCCGCACCGATTCCTTTTCAGCCGACAGCAGCCCGCGGAGCGTGTCGGCTGCGGCGGTCATCGACCCGGCCATCCGCCCCGCGGCGTGCTCGACGATCGCTGCCCGCGCCGCGTTGACCCGCCCGCGGAAACCCGGCTCGCCCATCCGCCGGTAGACGGTCCGCTCCCCCACCC
>JABFSN010000248.1 GCA_013140575.1 Phycisphaerales bacterium
CGGGGAGGCGTTCGAGTTGCAGATTCAGCGTGATGCGGGCCTTGCGCAGTTCGGGTTCCATGTATTCCATCACGGCGAGGATGCACTCGGTCAGATCGCATTCGTCGGCGTGGCGGAAGTCACCCTCGGCGAATTTCAAAAGAGAATCGATCAATTTGATGGCCCGGCCCAAAGCCACGCCGCCCTGTTGCAGAGTTCGTTTGTGGAGGTCCGGGGAATCGGTGGTCAGCGCGAAATCGACGCTGGTGACGATGCCGCCGAGGATGTTGTTGAAGTGATGGGAGAGGGCGCCGGCCATTTCGCCCAGGGCGGCCATTTTGTGGCGGTGGGCGAGTTCGGTTTCGAGACTGATGCGGCGGGTGATGTCGCGAACGACGGCGAGCGCGCCGAGGTGACCGCCGACGTCGTCGAGGATGGGGGAGAAGGTGGCGATGAGGGATCGCGGGCGACCCAATTCGTCGCGATGCTTGAATTCCATCGAGTTTGTTTCCGCCCGCCACACGGCGGCGCGGATCAGGGATTCGCCGCGGGCGCGGGCTTCCATGGGGATGGCGCCGCTGATGTTCATGCCCATGACGTTGGCGGCTGCCGCGCCGAACATGTGTGCGGCGGCGGCGTTCCACGATCGGATGCGGAGGGAGCGGTCGACGGTGATCATGGCCAGACCGGCGTGGGCGCAGGCGTGGCGGAAGAATTCGTCGGTCACCGTGGTCGGTGACTTGGCGGTCCGCGCGCAAAGTGCGTCTTCCGCGTTCATGGGCTCTTCTCCGCGGATCCGGACCGGTACAGCCGCGGACCGACGAGCAACACGGTCTCCCAGGCGCGGCCGGCGGTGTCCTCGGTCATCAGGGCGGCGCCCAACGTGAAGCGGTTTTCGGCCGAATCGGCGGAACCGATCATCAGCCAGTCGCCGGGGTCGACGTCCACCGCGGCGCGAAGTGCATGAAACGTGGCGCCGTCATAGACGGTGCTGAATTCGATGCGTTCGCCGGCGGAATGGTACCGCGGCCGATCGCTTTCCCGGAACAGTTCGGGCGTGGCGAAGAGATCGACGCGGATGGTCTGTTGATCGAGCTTGACCTCGTAATCGATTTGGAAGCGGCGCAACATGCCCGCGTCGTAGGTGGTGCCCTGCAAGCGTCCGTCGGCCGCGAACAGGAACACGGTGGTCGAGGCGGGCAGGGGTCCCAGGTCGAGCGTGAGGGGGTGTCCGCTTTGCATGGTGCGAGAGAGTTGTTCATGTTTCGCATCCAAAGCCGACAGGGCGTCGCCGATGTTCGAGCGGCCGGATTCCGGAACTATGCCGATGCGCAGGCCGTTGCGTTGCCACAGGGCGGTGGGCGCGGCGCCGGCGCGCAATTCGTCGACGTTTTTCCAGGTGGCCGCCCGTTCGGGGTCCAGTCGGTCGGTGGGGACGATGAAGCGGTCGACGTCGAACGACAGGCCGACGGCGATGATATCGTCGGGAGTGGTGTGCAGTCGCGAGGGATCGAACGGCATGGGGGATTGTTGATCGGTGCGGGTCAACAGGCGTCGGGAGTCGGCGTCGGACGGTTTCTGCCACCAGCGCCATTGGGAACAGCCTGACGCGATGAGCCATGCGAGCACCGGAATAATCGCCCCCATGCGAGCGGAAGAACCGCTCCCTGACGGTCGCGGCTCGGAAAGGCGCGGCCGCGGGTCGGAAGGACGGGGTGGCGCGTCGACGGAAACGGCGGGTGAAACCCGCCCTACCGATTCGTGCGGACGTGGCGATTCAGAAGCCGCGAGCGGTTGGGTTGTTCGTGGAGGGGATGTCACCGGCCGGGACGATCGCCGTCGAGGTCGCGGCGGCTTAACAGCAGTAAATGGACGACAAATGCGACGATGGCGCCGGATGCCAGGACGCCAAGGGTGTCCAAGGCGCTGAGCACCCGCCCGGAAAGCCGAATGCCCATCACGCCCAACATGGCCAAACCGTTCACCACCAGGAACAATTTGGCGTAAAGGAGCCAATCGACCAGCGGCGGGGCGATCGAACCGGTTCCGAGCGGTGACGTTTCCAGAATGGCCTGGGCGCGAACGACGGGGCGGCGCCAAACGATGTACGACACGCCCAATGCGGCCAGCAACAACATGGAGAAGATCTTGCCCCAGGCGGTGAGGCTGGGGATTTCGACCACCGGGCGATGGGTTGCGGCCGGTTCCCACGACAGGAGCAGCAGGGCGCCGGCCAAGAGCCACGCACCGACGAGAATATTCGGAATTGAATAGCGACGCACGTTCTCGCTCCCCGGTCGACGGGACGAATAGCCAACACCGACCCGCGTGTGTTATTCTATCGTCCGGCGGCGGAGTTTCAAAAGAGCTCCGGTCGGGCGGTCGGCCGGGCAAGGTCGCGCGGGCGACATTTGTGTGCGAGGGCATGGCCACGCAAGCGTGGGCCATGCCACCCGAGGGGCGCGAATCGCGATGGGATGGCCGTGGGCGTTGGGCATGGCCACGCAAGCGTGGGCCATGCCACCCGAGGGGCGCGAATTGCGATGGGATAGCCGTGGGCGTTCGGCATGGCCACGCAAGCGTGGGCCATGCCACCCGGGGGGCGCGAATTGCGTTGGGATAGCCGTGGGCGTTCGGCATAGCCACGCAAGCGTGGGCCATGCCACCCGGAGCGGGTCAGCCGCTGCATGGTTGATGCTGTCGGGCGACGGTGAGGCCGGGGCTCGCGCGGCATGAGGTGCGGCTCGAGAATCGAGGTTGAATGATGGCGGCGCGGCGGGGGTTTGTGGCGGGGAATTGGAAGATGCACAACACGCTGGCGGAGGCGCGGGAGTTGATGAAGGGGCTGCGCGAGGCGTTGCCGAAGGAACTGCCCGTGGATGTGGCCGTCTGCCCGCCGTTTACGCTGTTGTATCCGATGGGCAGGGAGATTGACGGGACGGCGATCAAGCTGGGGGCACAGAACACGCATTTTGAGGCGAAGGGGGCGTTCACCGGGGAATTGTCGCCGGCGATGTTGAAGGCGGCCGGTTGCACGTACGTTATCATCGGGCATAGCGAGCGGCGGCAGCATTTCGGCGAACGGGGGGACGTGCTGCGGCGGAAGGTGACGGCGGCGCTGGCGGCCGGTCTGGGGGTGATTTATTGCGTGGGGGAGACGCTGGGGGAACGCGACGCGAGGATGACCATGGGCGTGGTCGGGGGGCAGTTGAACGAGGCGTTGGTGAAGGAGATGGATGCGTCGCGGGTGACGGTTGCGTATGAACCGGTGTGGGCGATCGGGACGGGGCGGAACGCGACGCCGGAACAGGCGCAGGAGGTTCATGCGTTCATCCGGTCGCGGCTGGCGTTGACGTTTGGACCGGAGGCGGCGGGGGGGATGCGAATACAATACGGCGGGAGCGTGAAACCGGACAACGCGGCGGCGCTGATGGGGTGCCCGGACGTGGACGGGGCGCTGGTCGGCGGGGCGAGCTTGGTGGCGGGGGATTTTGCGCGTATCATTGAGATTGCAGGCACGGAGGCACGGAGGCACAAAGGCACGCAGGGGGAAGGGACGAAGGGACAAAGGGACGAAGAGGCGGATCGTCGGTGATAGTCGAGGTTCCGACGAAGGAAATGGGCTGTTTACACCACTAGGCGAGAAGAATTTCAATGAGCATGTTGGCGGCATTTACTTTTTTTCAGTGGATATTGGTGTTGGTGACGATGGCGGTCTGCGGACTGCTGATTATGATTGTACTGGTACAACAAGCGTCCGGTGGTGGGTTGGTCGGAGCGTTCGGCGGCGGCGGGTCTGGTGGGGCGTTCGGGGCCAAGACCGGGGACATGTTTACGGTGATCACGGTGGTGCTGGCAAGCGTCTTTTTGCTGCTGAATGTGATCGGCAACTATGCGATGGTTCCGCCGGGGCTGCCGTCGGAGACGCCCGCGGTCACGACGGCGGAGCCGCCATCGGGTGAGCCCGCGGTGCCGGCGCCGGTGACGGAAATGCCTGCGGCCGGAGCCGAGCCGGGAACTCCATCCGCGACGGACGCGGCACCCCCGGCAACGGGGAGTGAAGACGACGCGAAGCCGGCGGAGGCCGCGGGCAGCACGACCGAGGGGTCGGGCGCTGCGAATGCGCCGGCGACGGAACCGCAGCCGACTGATGCACCGAGCGCGGCCGGCAACGCGAATGACAATGCGGGAGTTCCGCCGGGGGCGTGAAACGCCGGTTCGTCCGCCCTCCGGGCGGAGGCAATAAAGAGGCCGTCATCCAGGGACTGAAGTCCCTGGCTAAGACCGTGCGCCCTTCGGGCGAGAAGTGCGTTACCGGCGACCGTAATTTCAGAGCAGCGGCGGGCGTTTTCAGGTCATCGGTGGCAACGGGGAAATCGGGCCTTCGGGAGATTCGCGGGGGTATGATCCGGTCGATGACGGGATTCGGGGAGGCGGCGGGGACGTTCGGCGGCGTGGAGTACGCGGTCGAGATCCGCACGGTCAACAACAAATACGTCAAGCCGATCATTCGCCTGCCGGAGGCGGTGCAGTTCGCGGAGGCGGAGGTCGAGCGGCTGGTGAAGGAGCGGATCGGGCGGGGGACGGTGACGGTCAACTGCCGGGTTCGTGACGCGACGGAATCTGCCGCCCATCGGGTGAATCGGGCGGCGCTGGCGGCGTACGTCAAGTCACTAACGTCGACAGAGGTTCCGGCCGGGGCGGGGGTGACGATCGATTTGGCGGTCCTGGCGACGCTGCCGGGCGTGTGCGAGGTGCCGGAGCTGGACGAAACCGACCGGCAGAGGCGGACGGAGGCGGTGGGGACGCTGGTTTCGCGGGCGCTGGATCAGGTGGGGGTGATGCGAGGTCGGGAGGGAGTGGCGCTGTGCGAGGACCTGACGCGGCAGTGCGAGCAGGTGGAATCGGGCGTGGCGCGGATCGGGGAGCGGGCGCCGTCGGTGGTGCGGGAATACCACGCGCGGTTGGCCGATCGTGCGGCGACGCTGCTGCAGCAGCAGCGGATCGAACTGGACAAGGACGCGATCAGCCGGGAGGTGGCGCTATACGCGGAGCGGTGCGACATCAGCGAGGAGATTGTGCGGCTGCGGGCGCATCTGGCGCATTTCCGGGAGACGTGTTCGTGCGACGAGCCGGTGGGGCGAAAGCTCGAGTTCATCTCCCAGGAGATGCTGCGGGAGGCGAACACGATCGGGAGCAAGAGCAACGACGCGGGGATCGCCCGGGCGGTGGTGGAATTGAAGACGGTGATTGACAGGATCAAGGAGCAGGTTTTGAACGCGGAGTGACTGGGGAAGGCACGAAGGCACCGAGGCACGAAGGCACGAAGGAGAAGCGACCGCGAATCGGAAAACAAGATGCACCGCAGAGGCGCAGAGAGCGCGGAGGGGAGAAGCAGAGAAGCGTGTAATGCGGAGCTGGGGAGAAGGGTAGAAGAGTTGAAGGGAAGGGTAGGGACGGGGATGGGAGCGGGTGAAGGCGTTTAGGCGGGCGGGTGAGTTGTGTGGTTAGTGACGGGAGATGGCACGCGTGGGCGAGCGCGGATGTCTGGTGGTGATCAGCGGGCCGTCTGGGGCGGGCAAGACGTCGATCTGCAACGCCTTGTTGGATCGCTTGCCCAACGCGACGTGGAGCGTGTCGTGCACGACGAGGCCGAAGCGCCCGAATGAGGTGGACGGGCGGAATTACCGGTTCGTTTCACGGGAGGCGTTCGAGGCCATGCGGAGCGGGGGAGAGTTTCTGGAATCGGCCGAGTACGTGGGGAATTGGTACGGCACGCCGGCGGGGCCGGTCCGGGAGGCGGTGGAGCGGGGGCGTTGCGTGACTCTGGAAATCGAGGTACAGG
>JABFSN010000107.1 GCA_013140575.1 Phycisphaerales bacterium
AACCCGTTCGATCTCCTCCCGCGTCCCGTCCGTCGAATGCCCCTCCACGAATACGATTTCCGTCTCCGCCCCCACCGCCGGCAACGCCCTGACCATCGGCTCGATGTTCTCGCGTTCGTCGCGAACTGTTAGAACCACCGTCGCCGTCTTGCGTCGCCTTGCATCGTCGCACAATGCAAACACCGGCCTGGCCACGACGATTTCCACGCACGCCAATCGGTTGATTAACGGTATCAACCCGGCGACCCAGTTGATCGCCCGCCCCAGCCCCAGCATTCCCAGCGGACAAAACAACTTGGCCCGCACATCCGTCACGTCGAATCCCGCGCCCCCCAGCAGCACGCGCAAATCGCCCGCGCTCAACAGGTTCGGCGTCGCGTCCGGACGTTTCAGACCCATCGCCGCGGCCAACCGCAGCGCCGGCCGCCACAGATAATTGTGCTGAACGATGACCACCCGCCCGTCGTCGCGGCACATCCGCCGCACCCGCCCCAGCAGCGTAAACAAATCGTCCGCCGCCCCGGTGATGTCGTTCAGCACCACGCAGTCAAACCGATCGTCGGTGTCCACTGCGTAGTCCGCCGCGGCCACGAACTCGAATCCCGGATGCCGCCTCCGCGCGGCGCCGATCAACTGCGGACAACGGTCCACCCCCAGTCCCCGTGCCGCCCCCAGCGCCGACAGCAACGCCCCATCCTCGCAACCCAATAGCAGGACTGATTCACCGCCCGCAATGGCGAATTGCAGGTACTGCGCGATCTGCGAATGATAAAACCGATGCTGCGCTCGCCACCGGTCAAGCTCCGCAACCCGGTCGCCGGCCGCTGCCGCTGGCGCGGGAATCCCCTCTCGCGCCCATCTTTGCGGGAATTCCTTCCCGCCCATGCACGTGTTAACGCGAATACCCCGCCTCGCATTCCCTTCCCGCCAAACAGATCGCACTACACACCAGCCGCCAACGAGCGACCCTTGCACGACTGTTCCGACTGAAACTCCACGATGTTGTCGCACACGAACTCGATCTCTTGCGTCGTCAGATTCAACCCGCTCGGAAGCATCAACCCCGATTCAAACAGCGCCACCGAATTCACCGGCCGCTGCCGCATCACCGTCTGGTACCCCTTGAATCCCGGCTGCAGGTGCAACGGATAGAAATAACGCCGCGTCGCGACACCACGTGCCTCCAGATGCCGCGACAACTCCGCCGGATCATCCACCTGGATGTTCACCCGGAACGGCACCACCCGCCCGAATCCGTTTTCCTCCGGCAGACGCACGCCGGGACAATGTTTTAACAGTTCGTAATATTGTTCGCGCAGCGCCCGTTTCCGCCGAATGGTCTCCTCGACCCGCTCGAACTGCGCCAACCCCACTGCCGACTGCACGTCCGTGATCCGGAAGTTGTACCCCATCCGATCGCACACGAACGATCCCCGACGCAGCCGCCCCTGATTCTTGAAATACAGACAGTCCTCGATCAGCGATTCGCGGTTCACGATGA
The DNA here is from genome assembly GCA_013140575.1 of Phycisphaerales bacterium. Classification (GTDB taxonomy): domain Bacteria; phylum Planctomycetota; class Phycisphaerae; order UBA1845; family UBA1845; genus JABFSN01. Next base: position 1,502 of record JABFSN010000107.1, read on the forward strand.
GCGCCCCGCCCTCGCCGGTGGTCATGGTCTTGTCCGCGAAAAACGAAATGCAACCAATTTCCCCGAACGTGCCCACGTGCCGGTCGCCGAACGTCACCCCCATCCCCTGCGCCGCGTCCTCGATCAACTTCAGACCGTGACGCGCCGCGAACGCGGTCAACGCCGCCATGTCCGCGGCCTGACCGTACATGTGCACCGGCAGAACCGCTCGCGTGCGTTGCGACAAACTCGCTTCCGCCGCGCGTACGCACATATTCCCGTCCCGCGGATCAACATCCACGAAAACCGGAACCGCCCCCGCCAGCACCACGGCCGACGCCGTTCCAAAAAACGTGAAATCCGGCACCAGAACTTCGTCCCCCTCGCCGATCCCCAAGATTTTCAGTGCCGCAAAAATCGCCAGCGTTCCATTGGGCATCATCACAACCCGCCGGCACCCGAAATAATTCGCCAGCAGCTTTTCCAGTTCCGCCGTTTTTTCCCCCTCCGTCAGCCAGTTGGCCTTCATCGAACCCACAACCCGCGCAATCTCCGCGTCGCCGATTTCCGGTGTGAATTCCGCTATTCGCATGATCCGTCTCGCCGTGTTTCCGCGCCCCGATCGGCCAACCAAACCGGCACCCGGACAACAGCCCGGTTGCGTTTTCGCTGTGCGCCCGGTCCGTAACGTGGATTATCGGCACCTGACGATGCCACCTGAAAATCGTGCCGCTCGCGATTCCAAACTGCTGGCCGCTGCCGCTTTCGATCGCTTATCGGGCGTCAATTCCGGCGGCAGGATCGCCCCATCGCGACTCACAAAAAAAATAATGATTTTGTTTACCGGCCGCTTGCTGCGTGTATAGAATACGGGCGTGGCAATCTGCGGGCGGGACCGGGCGTGGAATTGGGCACGAACCGCACCGCTTCGCGATCGCCATCGGCCGTCACGGATCCGCATGCACCTGTGACGACCGGCGTTCCGCGGGTGGCGACCCGCGGCGTGGGTCAGGCCGGCCGACTGGGGCGGTTCTCCCCATCGCCGGGTGTTCCCGCTACAAAAAGGGAGGTGATCCGTGGACCATCAGATAGGTTGGCTGCCTTAGGCAGCATACGCTGCTGCTTCGGGCAGCAAACAGGACTCGGCCCGTGCCGGCGCCATGCCCGCACGGGCCGTCTTTGTTTTCACGCAGCGCCTCGCACCCGCCCAGGTTGTTTCATTCCTCCCTCATCATCATAATCCTCGACCTGCGCCGGCGTCGTGCCGGGCGTCCCGACGCAGTGCCATCGGAACCAGCCGTTGAACCTCGCCGATACCGTCGCACCGCGTTCACACGCAACAGCACGTGCGAGCGCGCCAATCGTGTGGCTCCTGCTCGTCGTCGCCGCCGTTCATCTGCCCAGTCTGTTCCTCCCCTTCTTCATCGACGACTACGTTTATCTCGACGCCGTGCGAAAACTGAAATGGCCCGATGTGCCCGGGCTGTTCCTGTCCGCCACCATGGACCATGACGCCAGCGGTGTCTGGTGGACGCCCTACGGTTTGTTGCCGTTCTATCGCCCGGCGGCCATTCTCTCTTTCGCGCTCGACTTCCAATTCTGGGGCGCCAACCCGTTCGGGTTTCATCTATCAAATCTGCTCCTGCATTTACTGTCCACCCATCTCGTGTACCAATTGGCGCGGCGATTGATTAGCGCGCAGCGCTTCGCGGTAATCGCCGCCGGCACGTTCGCGCTTCATCCCATTCACACCGAAGCGCTCGGCTGGATTTCCGGCCGGTTTGATCTGCTGGCCTGCGCCTGCGTCTGCGGCAGCGTGATCGCTTATTGCAACGGTCGGCACGCGGATCGTTACCGACGCCCGTGGCTCACACTGTGCGTCTTGTTGTTCGCCATCGGGCTCGCCTGCAAGGAAACGGCCATTGTATTACCTGTAATGATCGTCGTGGCCGAATGGCTTCGGCGCGACCGGCCTGGCTTCCGTACCGCAAACCGGCCGCCGTTCGCTGCATTCGCGGCAATGGCGGTCGTCACGGTTGTTTACATCGCCATTCGATTCCGCATCTTCGGCGGTCTCGGCTCATTGCCTCCCCCGTACGGTGTTGACCTGTCATCACCGGCCGCAATCTGGCGAATTCCGTTTAATGCCGCCCAGTATCTGCTCGGCTTCGTCTTGTTGATTCAAGTCGATGCCATCTATCTGAACGCCTTTTGGGAGACCTACCCCGTATTACTCGCCGGCCTGTCGGCGATCGCCCTGGCATTGATCGGCTGGGCATGGCGCATCGCGCGATCTGAATCGGCCGCGTGCCTCGGCATCGTCTGGACCATTCTGTTCACCGGTCCGGCATTGGCGGCCATGCCCGGGGAACGCAACGTCTATCTGGCGAGCGTCGGTTTCGCGCTCTTGCTCGCATCTCTTGTCGCGGCACTCGTCCGGCGATGGCACGATCGTCCCCACGCGCTCCGTCGAGTCACACGCGCCGTGAACTTCTACGGGGCCCTCTTCATCGTCATTCTCTTCGCCGAAGCCGTGCTGATGGTCCGAATCGGGCAGGCGGCCAACAGCGTATTCCAGCAGCTGCGCGCCGTACTGCCCGACCCGCCGCCGAACGCACGTATCTATGTCGTGAACCAATGTCCCTTAAACGCGGTCGGCTTTACGCAGGGGGTGCGCATTCTCTACAATCGCGACGACATAGTGGCCTGCGCGCTGACCGTCGCCCCCCAATTCCAGGGACGCACCCGCGACACCGTCCATCGCATTTCGCCCGACACGGTTCGTCTGCAGCGCGATCGCGGCGGCTTCTTCGACAGCTTTCTCGAACGGTTCCTGACCTTCTCGGCCCCCTGGCCGATGCTCGTCGCCGCCGCCGGGCGCGTCGATCTTCATATCGTCGCGCCGGTCGAACGCCGCGATCCCGTGACATCCATCGAAATCCGGCTGCCGCTACCGCTCGACGATCCGCGCCTCTTTCTGTTCGAATGGGACAATTCCGGCGTGCGTACGCTGTCCGACGTCATCTGGCGGGCGACGCCGCCGGCGCTGATTCGCTGCCCGGTGAATGCACCGACCTCCACCGCCGCCACGCCGTGACCCCGTCGTTGGCCACGCAGTACATCGCCGGTTCAATCAACAGCGTGATCATCGTGGAAAACGTCAGCCCCCACGCGAAACTGGCCGCGAACGGCGACCACACCTTGCTCGTCCCTCCCCACCCCAGCGCCAACGGTAGCACGCCCACCACCGTCGTGATCGTGGTCATCAACACCGGCCGAACCCGCAGCAGGCACGCCTCCCGAACGGCGTCGGCCATCGGCCGGCCCTCTCCCGTCGCCCGGTTTACGAAATCCAACAGCACGATCGAATCGTTCACCACCACCCCCGTCATCCCCACTATGGCGATGAACGTCATGATCGTGAACGGGTAGCCGCTGACCAGCAGCCCCACCACCACCGCGACGCTGGTGAACGGCACCGTCAGCATCACGATGAACGGCTGAACGTAACTGTGGAACTGCGTCGCCAGCAGCATGTACACCACCACCAGCGCCACGATCCCCGCGCGAAACAGACCCTCAAACGACTTCACCGTTTCCCCATATTCGCCGCCGAAAACCACCCGCAAGTCGCCCGACCCCGCCAACTCCCCCCGGAACTCGTCCCCCAGAATCGCATGCACCTCGCGGCTGGTGACCCGACCGGTGTCGATTTGCGCCGACACGGTCACCACCCGCTTGCCGTTACGATGCGGTATCCCGGCGTATCCCTGGCCCATATCCAGTTCGCAAATATCGCCCAATCGCAACAGATATCCCCCCGGCGCCCGAATATCGATATTCAGCAGGTCATCGATCGTCCGCCGGTTCGACGCGTCCAGCATCACCCGCACGTCCAAATCCTCGCCGCTCCGCGTGTCCTTGAACGACGACACCACCAGCCCGTCGTTCGCGGTCCGCAACGCCATCGACAGATGCGGCTGCGTCAACCGATGCGCCGACGCCAGGTCCTCGTTCAGCCGCAGATTCACCTGCTTCGGCCCGAAATCCAGGTCGTCCTCCACCGCGAACACCCCCCCGATCCGCGACAGACGCGCCTTGAACCGCTCCGCCAGTTGCTTCGCCCGCCCCAGATCGCCCGATTCAATCCGGATCGACACCGGCTTGCCGATCGGCGGACCGTCCTGCGGCGCCCACACCTGCAACGACCGCACCGCGCATTCCGGATGGGCGGCCAGATACGTCTCCATCCGTTCACGCAGCTCCCGCGCCACTACGTCCGGGTCCGCCCGCACCGCCTCGCTGTTCGCCAACTGCACCTGCAACTGCGCCAGGTTGTTTCGCCACAACGCCGCGTTGTCGTCCGTGGCCACGATCCCGAACGCGGTCAACACCGTGTGTACGTATTCTCCGCCCATCGACATCGCGATCTGCTCGAACGGCTTCACCATCTCGCCCATCTGATCCAGCGAGGCCTCGTCGTGCGCGTGAATATCCACGGCCACCAGCTGAAAATCCGACGGGAACAGATCGACCGGAATCATCGACAGAAGCCCCACCGTCAGCGCCCCCGACCCCAGCAACGGCAACGGCACCCAGTAGCGATACCGGATGATCCCCCGCAACAACCGGTCGTACGCTTGCATCGCCCAGTTCGGCCCCTCGCCCCCGCGCGGCGAAACGATGCGGTCCAACAGCGTGCGCACGTCGCGCCGCGGACCGATGTGCAGATAGTGCATCGGCAGCATCAGCATGGATTCAATCTGCGACGCGATTAGAACCACGGCCACCGTCTTGGGGATGATCGCGAAAAACTCGCCCAGAATGCCCGTCATCAACAACAACGGCAGGAACGCCACCACCGTGGTTGCCGACGACGCCATCACCGGCCACATCACCTCGTGCGCCCCGCGGACGATCGCCAGGCGCACGCGTTGCAGTTCGGACAGATCGGGCCGCTGGACGCGGTTGATCTTCAGATGCCGGTAGATGTTCTCCAGCATCACGATCTCGTCGTCCACGATCACCCCCGAACACAACACCAGCGCGAACAGCGACACGGCGCTGATCGTCACCCCCATCAGGTGCATCAGGATTAACGCCAGCAGAAACGCGAACGGAATTCCCACCACGGCCAATATGGCGTTGCGCGTTCCGATCACCGCCCACAACGACAGGAAAACCAGCCCGATGCCGCTTACCAGATTCGACAGCAGCATCCCGATGCGGCTGCGGATGATGTCGCTGGAATCCAGAATCACTTCCACGGCCACCCGTTCGCGAATCCCCGACGGCAGCGATTCCTGAAACCGCACCGTCGCGTCGCGCACCCGTTCCGAAACCCCCCGCGAATCCGCTTCCGGCGTTTTCGCCACCGCCAGCGCCTTGCAATCGTGGCCGTCCAGTCGCGCGAAAAAACGCTTCCGCTCGAAATCCGTCGTAATAGTGGCCAGATCACCCAGATAAACGTGCCCGCCGCCCGGGTCCTTCCGAACCGCGATCTCCGCCAACTGTTCCGGCGTCACCACCTCCCCCACTGCCCGAACGCTGAATTCCCCCCTCGGCTCCGGCAACGTCCCCGACGGAACCGTTCGGTTGTATTGCCGCAGCACCTCGGCCACCTCGTCCAACGTCATTCCCAAATGACGCAACGGGTCGGGATCGACCGCGACGTGAACTTCCCGATCGCGGATCAGCTTGTCATCCACCTTGGCCACGCCCGGCACGTCGCGCAGCCACGGCTTCAACCGCAGCGCGATGTCGTGCAGCGTCTCCTCGCCCACGCCGCCGGTGTCCTTCACCGCCACCCACAACAGCGGAAAAATCTCGCCCACCGAAATGCGCGTGACGATCGGCTTTTCCGTGTCTTCCGGAAGATCCGTCACCAGCTCGATCGCCGCGCTCAGTTGCCGGAACGCTGCATCCAGCTCCGTATCCGACAGGTCTTCCCGGAATTTCACCCGGATCAGCGACGCGTCCGGCTTCGAATCCGAAACGATGTGATTGACCCCCCGGACACCCTCGATCTTGGTCTCAATGCGGTCCGTGATCAGCCGTTCGACGTCCTCTGCCGACGCCCCCGGCCAAAACGTCTCCACTGTGGCCTCGTCCAGGTCCACGTCCGGGTAGACGTCCACCGGCATCAAACCGACGACCAGCCAACCGCCCAGCATGATCACCAGAAACAGCAGATTCAGCAGGACCGCTTGGCGCAGCGAAAACTTCGGAATGACCCCGGGTTCGTTCCGCAGCAACGAATCGTCATGACCGATGGATGAAACGTCACTCGACGACATGCACGACGCTTTCGTGTGTCAGATGGGCCAGACCCGACGTGACCAACCGTTCCCCCGGCTCCACTCCCTCCAACACGCGGAACATCTGCGGCTCGGTCAGCATCGGCAGGACGCGAATCGCCGTCCGGTAAGCCCGCTCGATGCCCCCAGTTTCGTCCCGTCGAATCACATAACAGTAAGCCTGCCGGTATTCCTCGAAAACCGCAGAACGCGGAACGGTTAACACCGATCGGCCCCGGCCGTTCGTCGTCGGACCGCCGGCGCCGCCTTCCCCGCGCGGCCGAATGACCGCCTCCGCGTAAAACCCGGGCGACAGCAGGCCCGTCGCATTCGTCGTTTCGATCTCCACCTCGAACTTCCGACTGTCCGTCGCCCCTCGCGGGTGGACTCGCAACACCGCCCCCTCGAACATCTCCGCGGGGTGCGCCGCCACCCGCATTTCCACCGGATCGCCGGGTGATACCTCCACCACTTCCCGATCCGACAATTGCACCATCAGCCGCAGACGATCCACCGCCATCATTGCCGCCAGCGGCTGCCCGAATTGGGCGAACTCCCCCGCCCGCGTGTGAACCGCGCTGACTACCCCCGTCAACGGCGCGCGGATGGTCGTGCGTTCGATCAGCAGATTCGCCTCCGCCAGTCGCGCCGCCACTTCGGCCGCCACCGCCCGGGCGCTCTTGAGCGCCGTTTCGACTTCCAGCACTTCCGTCGGATTGACCGACTGCTCATTTTCGAGACGTTGCACCCGTTTGCGATTCTCCTCCGCCTGGTGCAATTCGCTCGCCGCCCGGTCGGCCTCCGCCCGGGCGCGATCCCGCGCCACCTCGTATCCCGCCGGATCGATCTGAAACAGGATGTCCCCTTCGGACACCCGATCCGACGCCTCCACGACTTGCGACTTCACCCGCCCGGAAACCTCGGTCGACAGCGTGATATCCTCCCACGGCATCAGGAATCCCCGCGCGCGAACCTCCACCCGCTCGGTCATTTCCCCCGCGATCGCCACAGCCACCGGCACGCCGCTGATGGGCGACGTCGTCTCCACGTTTCGCGCCAGCCGGGCGTTCGCGAGACGCTTGGCCATGATCCCACCCGCCGCCATCGCCAGCGTTAATATCACTAAAATGATCGGTACCGCCTTGTTTCCGCCGTGGGCCATGCCCTTTACTTCCCTTCACCCACGCGTCCGTCGCCCCATGCCACGGCCATCTTGCCGATGAAACCACCACGAATGGATGCCCGTGCCGCTCCCGCACGGCGATCGACCGTAAACGTGCGCGGTTCATCGTCGCCCCCGCCGATCGTCGTGGCAAGCGCCGAAACCCATCCACGCCGGCCGCTGCGAATTTGAAAAACCGGTGTTTTCCCGGTTCGGGCGTCCGCGCGTTCGAAAAATGGGCAATCCCCTCGTGGCGGATGGTCACTCCATTGGGTTGACAGCGCCGCCGCCACGGGCCTAGACTGTGATTCCTCCTGCGCTTCCATTCCACAGGCGGTCGTGGATGGTCGGGCGCGCGTACGTTGTAGGAGACCAATGGGTGGCCGGCGAGAAAGCTGTCTTCGCCGGCGTCGGTCATCACTTGCCTGAACACGAGGTTTCGTCGACCGACGTCGAACGGAGAGTGTACGAAATGGCGCAGTTTCAACTGCCGGCGGGTTTGCTCCAGAAACTCACCGGGATTGAATCGCGGCATTATCGATCGGACGACGAGCAAGCGTCGGACTTGGCGCTCAAGGCCTCGGTGCGCGCCCTCGAACGCGCGTCCATCGACCCCGCCGATCTCGACGTGGTCATTTTCGCTTCCTGCACCCAGGATATCAGCGAACCGGCCACCGCCAACATCCTGCAGGAAAAGCTCGGCGCCAAACGCTCCCATGTCTTTGACATCAAGAACGCCTGCAACAGCTTTCTGAACGGTCTCGACGTGGCCGACTCGCTCATCCGCGCCGGCAAGGCCCGAACCGTCCTGATCGCCGTCGGCGAGACCCTTTCCTGTTGCATCGACTGGCGGATCACATCGAAAGACCAGCTTCGCACCGGGATGTCCGGCCTCACGCTTGGCGACGCCGGCGCGGCCGCAGTCGTTCGCGCGGAAACCAACGGCAACGGCCGCGGCTTGTTGCCGTCGGCGTTTCAGACTTACGGCGATCAGTGGCGTCTGGCCACCGTCTTGGGCGGCGGCAGCATGCATCGTTTTGCGGAAGAATACTCGTATTTCAGCGGCGAAAGCCGACTGCTGCGGGAGCAGGCCCTCAAGCACATCCCCGGCCTGGTTCAGAAAGTGCTCGCGAACATCGGCTGGCGGGCCGAGGACGTCGACGTCGCCTGTTGCCACCAGATCACCGTCGACCTCGTCGACGCCATCGCCGAAATGTGCGGCGTTCCGGCCGAACGCTGCGTCCTGTCCGTGCGCGATTGCGGAAACACGGCGGCCGCCAGCATTCCCCTCGGGCTGTCCCGGGCCGTCGATGAAGGCCGCCTATACCCCGGCGCCAAGGTCATCCTCGTCGGCGCCGCCGCTGGCTTCAGCGTCGGCGTCGTCCCCCTCGTGTGGTGATTCGACCCGCGCAAGGAGCCCGTCAAGTGACCACCCTTGTCACCGGCGGAACCGGTCTGGTGGGCATCAACTTGGTGCGCGCCCTCGCCGAAAACGGTGAAATCGTTCGCATCCTTGTCCGTCCGTCGTCGCTCCTCGTCGGACTTGATCTGCCCGGCATTGAAAGCGCCACCGGCGACGTCACCGATCTTGAATCCGTCCGCCGGGCGATGACCGGCTGCACCCGTGTTTACCACGCCGCCGCTTGGGTCAGCATGTCCCCCTGGCGAACGGACCTCGCTCGGGCGGTCAACGTCGGCGGAACGGCCAACGTCTGCCGTGCCGCCCTCGAAACCCGCGTGGAGCGATTGGTTCACGTCAGTTCCATCGCGGCCGTCGGACACGGGCCCATCGATCAGCCAGCCGATGAAAACACCCCCTGGAACTTCGCCGCGATGCGCTCCCCCTACTACGCCACCAAGCACGACGCCGAGACCATCGTGCGACAACACGTGGACCGCGGCCTCGACGCGGTCATCGTCAATCCGGCGTACATCATCGGGCCGTGGGACGTCCGCCCCGGCAGCGGCCGCAGCATTATTCTGTGCGCCACGAAACGTCTGCACGGCTGCCCGGCCCGCGGCGGCACGTCCGTCGTCGATGTTCGCGAGGTCGTCGCCGGGATGCGGGCGGCCATGGATCGCGGCCGGCGCGGCGAGCGTTACATCCTGGCTGGCGAGAACATGACCTGTCGCGAATTCCTGACCCGCGTGGCACGAATCGCCGGCGTTGAGCCGCCGCGGCGTGCGATTCCGTTTGGGCTGATTTATCTGCCGGCGATCATCGCGACCGGCATCCACGGCCTGAATCCCCGATGGTGCCCGGATTTCAACCTCGGCACGCTCCGCGCCGCCTATTGCGACCATTACGTCACCGCACGAAAAGCCCGTCAGGAATTGAAGTTGCAGTCCCTGCCGATAGAACACGCCATCGCCGACACGCTTCAGTGGTTCGAGAACCACGGCTACCTGACCCGTACGCCGAACGGTTGGCGATCCTCCCGACCATAGTCCCCGATGGGAACCATGCCAGAATCTGTCACCTGGTGTACGCCGACATTCCCGGAAAATGGGTGTAATCACGCCATGCGTGCAGTAAACACGGAACCGAACGAATGCGTCGCGGGTCGGCGTCCGTAGATTCCGATCTCGGGTCGGCGCGGCGGCGTTGGTCGCTCAGCATTCCAGGCGTAGCTGATGCTCGGGGGTCTGCGGTACGACATGATCGGGTATCTTGGCGCCATTCGGATCGTTCTTGTTGACGACCGCGAAATGATCGCCGACGGACTCACCGCACTCTTGCAGTCCGAGCCGGGGTTAGAAGTCGTTTTCCACGCGCCCAGTCTCAATTTGGCGATGATCGGCGCTGACCGGCCGCCGCACGTGCTGATCGTTCAGGCCGAGCTGCGGGACGGCGACGCGTTCGCGGCCATGCGCACGGCGCGGCTGGCGTGGCCACGGATCCGCGTCATCCTCCTCGTGCGCGATCTCCTCGACTCACTGCTCGACCGGGCCGTCCGGGCGCGCGTTGACGGTATGGTGATCGACCGCGAGCCGACGGCCTCGCTCGTGGACGCGATTCGCGAAGTCGCAGCCGGTCGGCGGGCCTATTCACCAACTGCCGCCGCCCGCCTTCGCATCCGCGGCAACGGTCACGCGGACGGCCCGACGCACCCGCCGGGCGCGAAACTGACGGCCCGTGAATTCGACGTCCTCAACCACCTGGCAGCCGGGCACAGCGTTCGCCAAACGGCCGAAACGCTCGGCGTTACCCGCAACACCATCGACAACCACAAGACGCGGCTCATGCGCAAGGTGGGCGTTCATTCAACCGTCGCGTTGACCCGCTACGCCATCCGCGAAGGTCTCATCACGCCGTAGCAATTCGTTGTGTCGATTGTGGAATGGGCATCCAGCCCGGGGCTTCACGGGCAGGATGCCCGTGCCACCGCTCATTCCATGGACCACCGCTTCGCCAGATGTAGCAACACCTCCACGGCCGATTCCATTTCTTCCACGCACGCGAATTCCAACGGCGAATGGTAATTGTACATTCCCGTCGACAAGTTCGGCGTCGGCAGACCGAGCTCGCTCAACCGCGACCCGTCCGTTCCGCCGCGGATGGACTTGAATTCCGGCGTCATCCCCGCGTCGCGCATCGCCGCCTCCGCCAGCGCCACGACACGCGGCTCCTTCGACAGATGCTCGGCCATGTTGCGGTATTGCTTCTTGAACTCGATTTCGATTCGCGCCCCGGCGAATTCGCCGCCCACCGATTTCGCAATGGCCCGCAACTGTTCGGCCTGTTCCGCCAATTCCGCGGTTACGAAACTACGCAGCAAGACGCGAATCCGCGTTTGCTCCACGCCGCCCTCGAACACGTACGGGTGCAGGAATCCCCGCCGGTCGCTCGTCGTTTCGGGACTGAACCCGGTCGTCGGCATCCGCGCCACGAACGCCGACGCCACGCGGATCGCGTTCACCATCTTGCCCGTGGCATAGCCCGGATGCGTGTTCCGACCCGTAACGGTTACCACGGCCAGATCGGCCGAGAACGTCTCGTTGTCGATGATGCCGGCCGCGTCACCGTCCAGCGTATAACCGACCACGGCCCCGATCTGCTTCAGATCGACCTTGTCCACGCCGCGCCCAACCTCTTCGTCACAGGTGAACACCACCCGGATCGGCCCGCGGGGCAGTTTCGCGTCGGACATCAACCGCGCCGCCGCGGTCATCACCACGGCCACGCCCGCCTTGTCGTCCGCGCCCAGCAACGTCGTGCCATCGGTGGTCACCAGCGTCCGACCCTTCAGCTTGGCCAGTCCCTCGTTGTCCGCGACGCGAATCAACCGCGACGTATCGCCCGGCAGAACGATATCCCGCCCGTCGTAATCCCGGTGCACCACCGGTTTCACGTCGTGGGCCGTGAACTCCGGCGACGTGTCCATGTGCGCGAACCACGCAATAGTCGGCGCCTTCGGATGGGTCGGCGGGATGGTGGCCGTCACGATTCCGTGCGCGCTGACCACCACGTCGATCAGTTTCAGCGTCCGCAGTTCGTCAGCCAGCATCCGCCCCAATTCGAGCTGTCCCGGCGAGCTGGGGTACTTGTCGGTCTGCTCGACCGCCGTCGTTTCCACCCGGACGTACCGCAAGAACCGTTCCAGTAGTTCGTTCATGATTTCCATTTCCCCCCCGGCGCCGCCAGCGACGCCAGCAACGCCTCGAACACCGCCGGCGACGCGCAGAAAAACGGCATGTCGCGTCCGTCGTACCCCCGCGGGTCCAACGGCAGCGGCGTTCGGCCGTCGAGACCGGTGCATCGTCCGCCCGCCTCGTCGATCAACAACGCCCCGGCGGCCACGTCCCACAGCTTGCATTCATATCCGAACGCGGCATCCACCGCCCCGGCGGCCACGTAGGCCATGTGCAGTGCCGTCGATCCGACGTTGCGCAGCACGTATCGATCAACCCAATCGCGTATGATCGGCAGTATCGGCTGGTGCCGACCCGACGGCACCGCCACCAGCGTATCCCGGCTGATCGCCTCGTTGTTCACCCGCATCGCACGACCGTCGCAATGCGCGCCCTCTCCCGCGACCGCGGAATAAACGGTTCCGGTGGTGTGTTCCGTCACCACGCCGACTACGGGCCGATCGCCGCGCATCAACGCAATTGACGTCGCCACCATCGGAAACCGGTGGGCGAAATTCCGCGTCCCGTCGATCGGATCGACCACCCAGCAATACTCGGCCTCGATCATGGGGCGCGTGCCGCGCCGGCCTGCGTACATCTCCTCGCCGACGAACGCGTGATCCGGAAATCGATCGGCGATGGCCCCCCGGATCAACGCCTCCACGCGGCGATCGGCTTCCGTCACCATGCTGTCGTCGGCCTTCCGCTCGATCCGCGTTCGCCCGCTCATCTCGCGGACCACCTCCCCCGCCCGCGCCACCAGCGATTCGGCGAACCCCCGCGCACCCTGCAGGAAGTTTTCATCCATGTCGCCATGATAGTCCGGCGTCGGTTCACGTGACAGTGAACGCTCGCCGTGGCCCACCGTGTCCTGGGTGGCCCACCGCTTCGGGTGGCCCACCGCTTCAGCGGTGGGGGAGTCGATTTGCTGCTGGTGGTGCGGGAGTCTCTTCTTGCACCGGTCTTCGCGGGAATCCCCCTCCGCGCCGCCTTTCCGAACCCGCCCGGGCGCGGTTCTCACTTGGCAAACCGATCAGCCGCAACGGTCTCGGACTTGTCAGCCGAGACGTCGAGCCGGCGTCACGCGATTCGCACTACTCCGCATCCCGCGCGATAATCAACAACTATGAACGGCAAACCCAAGATCATCGTCGAACAAGGAATGGGCGCGGCTGCCATCGACGCCCTCCGCGCCGTCGGCGACGTAGTTATCCTGAATCGATCCGACGAACCTTCACTATTGGCGGCCGCGACCGACGCCGATGCCGTGGTCGTCCGCAGCTACGGAACGGTCACGGCCCGGGTCATCGCCGCGGCAACACGACTCCGTGTCATCGGCCGGGCCGGCGTCGGATTGGATCGCGTCAACCTCGACGCCGCTCGCGCCCGCGGCATCCCCGTGGTGTACACGCCGGCCGCATCCACCGAATCCGTGGCTGAATTGACCGTGGGACTGATGCTGGCACTGGAGCGCACCATCCCGCGGGGCGACGCGATGATCCGTGACGGGCGATTCATGGAGGCCCGCGCATCGCACGGCCTTCGCGCGTTGCATGGCGCCCGGGAACTGCGAGGACTGACGCTGGGCATCGTAGGGCTGGGCCGCATCGGGTCGGCGGTCGCTCGCATCTGCGGACCGGGGCTGGGCATGAACGTCATCTACAACGACATCCGCCCGACGAATGAACTTCCGTGGTTTGGGGAATTTGGCGAAGCTGACTCTTGTTTCTTGTCTCCCGTCGCTTGCAACTTGGAAGTAGGGCGGGTTCCACCCGCCGATTCGAACGCCAACCGGCCATCGCGCCCGATTTTGACTGCCGTCGACAAACCGACCCTGTACGCCACGGCCGACCTGGTGTCGCTGCACGTGCCGCTGACCGATCAGACGCGGGGATTGATCAACTCGGCCGCGTTGCGGAAATTCAAACCGACCGCCACCCTCATCAATACATCACGCGGGCCGGTGATCAACGGCGTCGACCTTGCCGGCGCGCTGCGTGACGGGGTCCTCGCGGGCGCTGCGTTGGACGTATTCGACCCCGAACCCCCGCCGCCGGGCGATCCGTTGCTGAGCGCGCCGAACCTGCTGATGTCGCCGCACGCGGGGGCGCGCACCGAAGCCGCGCTGTCGCGCATGGACGACGTGGTCCACGACGTCATCGCCATCCTCCAGAACCACCCGCCGACGCACGTCGCGTGAACGCGTAGTCTGCGGGCACGGCAGGCGCTGACAGGATGAGCGAGAGACTTGCAAACGCTCCGCGAGGATCGAGTCCGGCGCAGGAAATGTCCCGATCGCCCCGTACGGGCAAGCACCATCGCCTGTTTGCCGGTCCGCGGGGCGTGGGTATGATACGGGCATGAATTACACGGTCGTCATTCGGGCGGGCAACGAAAGCGGGTTCGTGGCCACCGTTCCGGCGCTGCCCGGCTGCGTGTCGCAGGGCCGAACGCGGCGGCAAGCGCTCCGCAACGTCCGCGAGGCGATCGAGGCGTACATCGAGGCGTTGCTCGAGGACGGCGTGCCGGTGCCGGTCGAGACCGATGCGGAACTGGTTAACGTCGAGGTGTCAGCCCGGTGAGCCAACTGCCTCGTGGGCTGTCCTACCGGCGGGTCGTCTCCGCATTGAAGCGGGCCGGTTTTTCGGTCCGCCGGCAGAAAGGCAGCCACATCGTCATGCGCCGCGACCGACCCTTCGCGCAAGTCGTCGTGCCGGCCCACCGATCACTGGATACCGGAACGCTGGGCAGCATTCTTTCCGGGACGGGGATATCCGTGGACGAGTTCCTGAAATTGCTCTGATCCGACCCACCGCGTCAGGAACCTTGCGATCAGGACTCCGGCGGAGCGCGAGTCAAGACTGGGCCCCGTCGACGATTCCTTGGGCCAGGCGTTGAAACTCGGCGCGGACGGAGTCGTGCAATTGCAAGGCGAAATCGGGCGCGAAGCGGAGCGCCCGGATTAACTCCTGCACGTCGGCAAGGTCGCGCAGTCGGCCGGGGTTGGTCATGCCCGATGCCAGCTTCAACTCGACGAGCTTGGGCAGGTTGACGTAGCGGATGCCATCGATTTCCACAGCGACGGATTGTGGGTCGGGAAACGCCACCGGCTTGGGCTTGCCGTCGCCGGGGTATTGGCCCGCGATGACCCATTCGATGCGCACGCCCGTGCGCGTGTCGCGCAGATGCCTGCTTCCCGGGAACAGGGGCACGTAGCCGAGACCGACGAGCGACTGATGAATCCGCCCGACGCCGTCGGCCGTCACAAGGATGTCCACGTCTTCCGTCGTACGTCGGTAGCCATGGGCGACGAGGGCCATGCCGCCGACGATCGCATACGGCACGGCGATTTCATCAAGCCGGCGGGCGATGTCGCGGAGCGATTGATAAACGGCGTCGTCCTGCATGAAGAACCGCGATGCCTCCCGAAGGGCTGCCGTCCCACCCCGCCGAACGCTTGTCTCAAACGCTTCCATCGTCAAACCTGGCACAATCGGCGCTTGGGCGCTGCATTCGCTTGTAGCGCCGCGCCCCTTCGACATTGCCCGCTATTCCACCGTCACGCTCTTGGCCAGGTTCCGCGGTTTGTCGACGTTGCAGCCGCGGAGGACGGCGGCGTGGTAGGCGATCAACTGCAACGGCACTACGGACAACAGGGGTTGCAACGGTTCCAGTGTGTCGGGGATGAAGATGGTCGATTCGGCCAATTCTTCGATGCGCTGGTCGCCCTCGGTGGCGACGGCGATGACCCGGCCGCCGCGGGAACGCACTTCCTCGATGTTGCCGATGATCTTTTCGTATTGAATTCCCTGCGTGGCGATGAATACAGCGGGCATCTGGTCGGTGATGAGCGCGATGGGACCGTGTTTCATTTCCGCCGCGGGTAGTCCCTCGGCGTGGATGTAGCTGATCTCTTTCAGCTTGAGCGCCCCTTCCAATGCAACGGGGTATTGATAGCCGCGGCCCAGATACAACCAATTGTCTTTTTCAATGTTGGCCTCGGCGACGGCGCGGCACGCGTCGTTCTGCTCGAGCACGTGGGCGATTTGGTCGGGAATGGCGCCCAGTGCGTCCAGGAACTGCGACGCATTGAACTGTGACATGTGCCGACGGCGGCCCAAATAGCAGGCGAGCATGGCCAGGACGGCCACCTGACCGGAAAACGCCTTGGTGCTGGCCACGCCGATTTCGGGACCCACGTGCAGATAGACGCCGGCGTCGGTCGAGCGCGCGATCGACGAACCCACCACGTTAACCACGCCGAGGGCGAGCGCGCCGCGATGTTTGGCCTCTTCCAGCGCGGCGTAGGTGTCGGCCGTCTCGCCGCTTTGCGAAATGGCGATGACCACCGTGCCGTCGTCGATGATGGGGTTGCGGTAGCGGAATTCGCTGGCGTATTCGGTTTCGGTGGGGATGCGGGCGAGTTCCTCGAACAGGTATTCGCCGACCAGCGCCGCGTGCCAGGCCGTGCCGCAGGCGGTCAGAATCAGGCGTTTGGCGCGAGTCAGTTCGCGGGCCACGTCGGCGATGCCGCCCAGGTGCACCGTGCCGTTCTCGCCGTCGATCCGGCCGCGCAGGCAGGTGCGCAGGGCGTCGGGCTGTTCGAAAATCTCCTTGATCATGAAATGCTCGTGGCCGCCGAGCTCGATCTGGTCGAGGGTCCACTCGATTTCCTGTATTTCCTTGGTGACGGGGATGTCTTCGATGGTGGTGGTGCGGATGCCATCGGGTGACACGCGAACGACCTCGTCGTCCTCGAGATAGATCACCTGCGTGGTGTGCGACAGAATGGCGGCCGCGTCGGACGCGACGATGAACTCGTCCTGCCCGATGCCGACCAGCAGCGGGCTGCCCTTGCGGGCGGCGACGATCACGTTGGGCTCGTCGGCGCAGACCACGGCGATGCCGTAGGTTCCGCGGACCTCGCGGAGGGCCTGCTTGACGGCGACTTCGAGGCTGCCCTTGTAAAACCGCCCGACGAGTTGGGTCAGCACTTCGGTGTCGGTGTCGGAGCGGAACTCGACGCCCTGATTCTTCAAATAGACGCGCAGGGCGTGGTAATTTTCGATGATGCCGTTGTGGACCAACGCGATGCGGCCGCAGGCGTCCACGTGCGGGTGGGCGTTGGCGTCGGTGGGGGCGCCGTGGGTGGCCCACCGGGTGTGGCCGATGCCGGTGGGCGACGGCGGGGCGTCGTAGTCCAGCAATTGTTCAAGGACGGAAATACGCCCGGCCGACTTGGTGACGCGGACCTTGCCGTCGCGGACCAGGGCGACGCCGGCGGAGTCGTATCCGCGGTACTCGAGGCGTTTCAGCCCTTCAACCAGGATGGGTAGGGCGTCCCGCGTGCCGACGTAGCCCACGATACCGCACATGCTGACCTCCTCCTGCCGAACCGGGTCATCGGTCCGACGTGCCGGGGACAATTTCTCCAGAAAAACATGGACTGCAAGCCCATGCCCCGACCGTCGTCGAGGTAGGGAATCCCCTGTCCCATTATCGGTCGGCAGGGACGGCGATTCAATGCGGGGATCGAAATTGACCGGGTAGCGGCGCCCGAGGTGCCGATTTCGGCGATTCCAGCGCGATCGGGTAGGATGGGCGTCATGGGGCTTTTTGACGAACAGCGTCGCCGGAAGCGCGAGGAGGCGGCGCCGTTGGCGGTGCGGATGCGGCCGCGGACGCTGGACGAGTTCGTCGGGCAGGAGCATTTCGTCGGCCCGGGCAAGCTGCTGCACCGGATGTTGAACGCCGACCGGTTGTCGAGCACGATTTTTTATGGGCCGCCGGGGACGGGGAAAACGACGCTGGCGGGGGTGATCGCGGCCACCACGCGGGCCCATTTTGAGCAGTTGAACGCGGCCGGCGCCGGGGTCAAGGAGGTGCGGGCGCTTCTGGAATCGGCTCGGGCCCGGCTGGAATCGACCGGACAGCGCAGCGTGCTGTTCGTGGACGAGTTACATCGTTTTAATCGGTCGCAGCAGGACGTGCTGCTGAACGACGTCGAGGACGGCGTGGTGATTCTGCTGGGGGCGACGACGGAAAACCCGTTCTTCGCGTTGAACACGCCGTTGCTGTCACGCAGTCAGATATTCGAATTCCAGCCGTTGACGGTCGAGCAGATTGAATCATTGCTGCGACGCGCGTTGTCCGACACTGAACGCGGTTTGGGGCGATACAACGCCGTGGCCGAGTCGGCGGCGTTGCGCCATTTGGCCGTGGTTTGCGACGGCGACGCGCGGCGGGCGTTGAATGCGCTGGAAGTGGCGGTTTTGAGCCAGATCGACGGAAAAGCCGACGACGGTTCGGTGTCGGTCACGGAATCAGTGGCGGCCGAATCGATCCAGCGCAAGGCCATCCGCTACGACGCGGGCGGGGACGAGCACTACGACGCAGCCAGCGCGTTGATCAAAAGCATTCGGGGCAGCGATCCGGACGCGGCCATCTATTGGCTGGCGCGGATGATGGAAGGCGGCGAGGACCCGCGGTTCATCGCCCGGCGGCTGGTGATTGCGGCGGCCGAGGACATCGGGAACGCCGATCCGATGGGTCTGGTGCTGGCGCAGGCGGCGGCCGACGCGACGAATTTCATCGGGTTGCCGGAATGCCAATTACCGTTGGCGCAGGCGACGATCTACCTGGCGTGCTCGGAAAAATCGAACTCGGCCACAACGGCCATCAGCGCGGCACGGGAGGACGTTCGATCGTCGCGGACCATCCCTGTTCCCAAGCATCTGCAATCGAGCAGTTACGCGGGGGCGAAACGGCTCGACCGCGGCGAGGGGTATCGCTACCCGCACGACCATGACGGTGGTATGGTGGCGCAGGAGTATCTCGGCGTCGATCGGCAGTTCTATTACCCTGTCGATCGGGGGCGGGAACGCGAGCTGGCCCGTTACCTGGAACGGTTCAAGGCGTTGCGTCCTGTCGCGCCGCCGGAAGACGCAACATGAAGAAGGAGATGCGACAACGCTTCCGCGACGTTCTGGCGCGACTGACCGCGGACGAGGTCCGCGCCAAATCGGCCGCCGCTGCCCACCATTTATTTGAATGCCCGGAATTCACGCGGGCCCAGACGGTGATGGTGTTCATATCGCTTCCGACGGAGGTGGACACGTCGCCCATCCTGTTGCGGTCGTGGCAGGACCATAAACGGGTGCTGGCCCCGCGGATCAGTTGGGATCAGCGGAAGATGCTGCCGATCGAAATTCGGTCATTGACCGACGATCTGGTGGAAACGCGGATGGGGCTGCGCGAGCCGGTGTCGGGGGTGCCCGCGTCGATGAATGATATCGACCTGGTGCTGGTGCCGGGGCTGGGGTTTGACGAATTCGGGAACCGACTGGGCCGCGGGCAGGGGTTTTACGACCAGTTCCTGTCCAGCCCCGAATTTCACGGAGTGGCGTGCGCGCTGGTGTTCGAGGAGCAGATCACGGACATGATCCCGGTCGGCCCGCTGGATCGGCCGGTACACATGCTGGTGTCCGATCAACGGGTCCGGCATTTCGCGGCGAAATAGCACATGCCGTTCCGACCGCCGATGTCGGCCGGCGGGACGAGTTTACGCGGGGCGGGAGCCGTGGGCTACGCGACGGCTAACGCGATGGAGCACCCTACCCAGAACCGGGCGGCGCGTGCGAGCGCAGGCGCAGGGAATTCAGGACGACGCTGATGGATGAAAGCATCATGGCGGCGGCGGCGGGGCCGGGGGGGACGTGGCCGGTGGCGGCGAGGGGGATGGCGGCAAGATTGTAGACGAACGCCCACCATAGGTTCTGTTTGATGACGCGGATGGCGCGGCGAGCGAGGCGAACGGCGTCGGGCACCGCAGTCAGATTCGATCCGATGAGGGTAATGTCGGCGGCGGCGTTGGCTACGTCGGTGCCGGAGGCGAAGGCGATTCCGACGTCGGCGGCGGCCAGCGCGGGGGCGTCGTTGACGCCGTCGCCGACGAACGCGACGACGTGACCGGCGTCGCGGCGGTTGGTCACTTCCGATTGCTTGCGATTGGGAGGGGCGCCGGCGAGGACGTCGTCGATGCCGATTTGATCGGCGACGGAGCGCGCGACGCGGCTGGTGTCGCCGGTCACCATGGCCGTTCGAATTCCGAGACGTTTCAATTCGTGAACGGCATGGGCGGCGTCGGGCCGCACGGCGTCGGCCAGACCGAACAAGCCGACCCATACATCATCGACGGCGACGAAGACGACCGTTTGGCCGCGTTGGGAGAGTCCATCGGCGGCGCGGCGCGGTGCGGCGGCGGCGCTCGCGGCGAGGGGTGCGCCGTCGATGCCGCATCGGGACATGAATTCCGCATTGCCGACGGATACCCGCAATTCACCGATTCCGGCGGATACCCCGCGCCCGGTGTCGCTGTCGAATGACTCGGGCTCGGCGACGGCGATGCCGCGCCGGGCGGCCTCGTCGACGACGGCCCGCGCCAAGGGGTGTGTGGAAAGCCGTTCGGTGGAGGCGGCAAGGCGGATCATGGCATTTTCGTCGGGTACGGAGGGGTGCGCCGCGACGTGGACGACGGATTCGACGCGGGGACGGCCGGTGGTGATGGTGCCGGTCTTGTCAAACAAAATGGTGTCAATCCGTCCGGCGGATTCCAAGGCAGCGGCGTCGCGGACAAGGATGCCGCGGAGGGCGGCCGAACCGGTGGCGACGAGGACGGCGGTCGGGGTGGCCAATCCCATGGCGCAGGGGCACGCGATTACGAGGACGGCGATGGCGGCGCGAAGCCCGCCGGTCCAGCCGAATCCGGCAAGGCCCCAACCGATCAGGGTGGCCGACGCGAGCAGGACGGCGATAGGGACGAACACGCCGGCGAAGCGGTCGGCGATGCGTTGCATGTGGGTTTTGCCGGATTGGGCGTTTTCGACGGCGCGGAGGATGGCGCCGATGGTGGATTCGCGGCCGACGGCGGTGGCGTGGAGGGTGATCGTGCCTTCGCGAACGATGCCACCTGCCGGCACGGTTCCGCCGATTGTAATCGTGACGGGGATGGACTCGCCGGTGATGGCGGCGAGGTCGATGGCCGCTGTGCCGTCGATGACCCGGCCGTCGACAGGGACGGTGTGGTCCGGTGGGACGAGGATGGTGTCGCCGACGTGGAGGGAATCGGTGGGGACGGTTTCGGTTGCGCCGTTTGTGCGGCGGAGTGCGGTCCTGGGAATTCGTCGGGCGAGGGCGGCGACGGCGGACGAGGTTTCGCGTTTGGCGCGCTGTTCGAGGTATCGGCCGACGTTGATGAAGGCGAGGATCATGGCGACGGCGTGGAAATGGAATCCGTGAAAGGTGGGGAGGACGATGCTGACGACGCTGGACGCGAAGGCCGTCGTGACGCCGAGGGCGATCAGCAGGTCCATGTTGGGGGCGCGATGGATGATCGCGCGGAGGCCGGCGACGAGGATGGGGGCGCCGGCCGACGAACGCAGCAGCATGACGCATAGGAGCGCCTGTAGCGCTCGCCACCAGACATGTCCGCCGGGGATGGAGGATTGGAGCGAGTGACCGATCCAGTCGAGGGCGATGACGGGGACGGCGAGACCGATCGCCTGTACTACGGTTTGCCGGGCCCGTCGCAACGCCGGATCGCGGAGCGGCTCGAACGGTTCGCCCAACGGCGAGGAATCGACGCGTTGGGCGTCGTAGCCTGCGTTTCGAACTGCGGTCAGAAGGGTTTGCGTCGAGCCCGAGCCGTCGCGACATTCGAGCGTGGCGGTGTTGGTGGCGAGGTTGACGCGGGCGTCGGCGACGCCGGCGACGGCGCGGAGGGCGTTTTCAACGCGGGCGACGCAGCTTGCGCAGTGCATGCCCTCAATGTGCAGGCGAATTGTTCGGGATGAAGCGACGTTGGAAGCGTCCATGGGTGGCGATGGTGGGGACGTTCGTGGTTCGATGACGCTGCCGCACGACCATCAACCGGCCAACGACCGTGCCCATGCCCTTAATTCTCGCAACAGGTCCAACAGCCGCAAGTGGTCGATGGGCTCCTCGTCGTCGCCCGGCGAGACGTCGTAGCGAAACTCGACGGCGAACGGAGTCAGGTCGCACAACGGATCGAACGAATGCGGAACTTCGACGCCGGCATGACGGAGCCGGTCGATCAATTCGGCGATGCGATGCGTTCGCGGATAGTTCGTATTCGCGGCCACCAACGCGGCCTTGAACATTTTTTCCGCGGCCTGTTGTGCGTGGAATCCGAATACTTCGATAGGGGCTTGCGCATCGCCGGCGAGCCGTTCGAGCACGTATTCGTCCTGCGCGGCCTTGGCCATCAACCGGTCGAAGTGTCTACGACGATCCACGAAAGACCCTGCCTTCGCGCGCGGCGTCGTAGACGGCCGAACCGGGAACGTCACGCCAATCATCGAATTGCCTGGCGCTCAGCACCAATACGTCCGCGTAGATGCCGCGTGATCGCAGCACCTCGGCCAGTCGGATCATCTCCGCCCGGCGGGCGATCACGCGCGGTTCGACGACCAGGAAATCGAGGTCGCTGTCCTGCCGAGCCGTGCCCCGAGCGTAGGATCCGAACAGGACGACCTGCGATCCCGGTGCAGCTTCCAGCAGCGCATCCGCCGCCTCTTCGATGCGTTCGTCGTTGAGAACCATGTGCGGTGAAACCCTCATCGATCGTTTCGTCGCTGACTCGACTGCCGGGACGACCTCCGGCGACCACGGGCGAACCCGTTCAAGGCCATTGTTACGCGCACGGTCGTCCGATTCAAGGCGGGGTTCGGCGGTCGTTCGAAACGGGTCGACTAGTCGTTGGACCGAACTGGAACCCGTGCCACGAGCAGTGGTGCGGATTAGAATACGGATCATGCGAATCGCGATGGGGCAGATCAATCCGACCGTGGGGGATATCGACGGCAATGCCGAGAAGGTTGCCGCGTGCATCGAGCGGGGGATTGCGGCCGGGGTGGACCTGGTGATTGTGCCGGAACTGGCGATTACCGGGTATCCGCCGAAGGATTTATTATTGAAGCGTTCGTTCGTGAAGCAATGCGGTGAGGCGTTGCGGCGCATTGCGGAGCGCGCGGATGGGGTGACGGTCATTGTGGGATGCGTTTCGCCGAGCGATCGGGAACACGGTCACGGGTTGTTCAATTCGGCGGCGGTGTGCGCTGGGGGCGAAGTGGTCGCAACGTATCACAAGCGGTTGTTGCCGACGTACGACGTGTTTGACGAGCACCGCTATTTCGACGCGGGGCGGGTGCCGGGGTTGGTGGA
>JABFSN010000172.1 GCA_013140575.1 Phycisphaerales bacterium
CCCGGCTATTGACTGGCGCCCCGCTGGGGCTGGGAGGCTTGCCGGACCGGCCGGGAGTTGCGTAGGGCGGGTTACGGCCGCCGATTCGAGGGGCCGGGGACCGTCGTTCCCGGCCGCGTGCCGAAGCGGAGATCGGTGGGATTATCCCCTTCAGCGGCGGATGGCGATTCGCAGCTCCGATGACGCGCGGTCGCCTCGGGTGGGCGGCGGCCGCAAGTCGGCTTTTCGGGCGGAACCGTCGCCCGCCGGCGACGACACCCCGTCGGCAAAATTCCGTCGTAGGAGCGATGGGGGACGATTCGCGCGCCGATTCCGACAATTCGCTCCCGGCCGGTGTCGCGGCGACCGCCAAACGGACGGGCGGGCCATGGCGACAGGTCAACGGTATCGCTTGGAGGTCGGGGATCAGAACACGAGGAATACGGCCACGATCGCGGTGGCCGGGGTTTGCCACGACGGCGCCTCGCCCGCCGGCGCCGGGGGTACGCCACAACCACGCTCCCGCGACGGGAATGAACAGCACGACGGTTAAACGCATCGATCGCCGGTCCGCGCCGCCGGATTCGAGTCGACCCATTGACCAGTCGTTCGGCGGAATTCGTTTTATCACGACCCGGCTCCGCCGGCTACGGGCATTGATCTCCACTGTTTCAGCGGCGCGAGTGGGCGTGACGGGCGGTGTGCCCACATCGGCGATGTTCAATTGAAGACAAATTCATGAAATCCCGGCCTCCGTCTCGTTACACTATAGCTGGCGACTGCCAACACAATCGCCGTCCATTCTCCGGGGCGGCACCGTTGATACTCGAGGACTTGCGGAACTCTGTTGGACAAATCGTGAAACGAGAGGTGGCGCGATGGTTGGCCGACGATTCGTTTCGATGGTGTTGAAGGTATTCGGGTCGCTGCTCCTGTGGTCGCATTCCATCGGATTCGCGGAGGTCATCTACGTGGATGCCGATGCGACCGATGGCGCCCCCGACGGCTCGTCGTGGGAGAAAGCGTGGACCGACTTGCAGGACGCATTGGCAGTGGCGGTGGCGGGCGACGAGGTCTGGATCGCCGATGGCGTTTACCGGCCCGATCGAGGCACGGGCGACCTGGACATGAGCTTTGTCATCCCCTCCGGCGTCGCCCTGCTGGGCGGCTTCGCGGGCGATGAAGCGGCGGCAACCGAGCGCGACCCGGCCGTGCACGTCGTTATCCTCGAGGGCGGCCTGGGTGATCCGCCCATCTTCATGGGCAACGCCTACAACGTCGTTCGCATGGTCAACGCCGCGGACGACACCCTTCTGGACGGCGTCACCATCCAGAACGGGCGCGGTGAGCAGTACTTCGGTGACAACGGGCAATCGCTGCGGGATCGCGGCTGCGGACTGCTGCTGATCGGTTCCAGCCCGCGAGTCCGCAGTGTTCGATTCGTCGCCAATTTCGCGAGCGATGGCTTCAGCGAAATGGCAGTCGCCAAACCCGGGTCCACCGGCGGGGCGGTTTATTGCATGGCGAGTTCCGCACCGGCCTTCGAGGGTTGCGAATTCGTGGGGAACCGCGCCGGCGACGGGGGTCGTACGGGCTACGCCGCCGGCGACGGCGGCAGCGGCGGGGCGGTCGCGATCCTTGGTGGGTCCGTCGCGACGTTTCACGGATGCACATTCCTCCAGAACCGGGCCGGCAGCGGCGGCAGCGGCGGCTTTGGTGAGGAGGGCATCGGCCCCATCGCGGGCCATGGCGGAAGCGGCGGCGCCGTCTACGTGGCCGCGGGCGCAGGAGCTACTTTTGACTCTTGCACGTTCTTTGACAACGAGGGCGGGGGCAGTGGTTCGTACAGTTTCGCACGCAGCGGAGACGGCGGTGCCGTCGCCGGCGATGCCGGCGTGCCGCTTCGGTTCGATTACTGCTGGTTCGAGGGCAACCGGGCGGGACACGCCGGCTACGGAAACTCGGCCGGAAGCGGCGGCGCTATCCTCGGCGCCGAAGTTGTCCTGAACCGGTGCGTCCTGGCCGACAACCGCTGCCGCGACGGCGGCGACGGCGGATTCAATTCCGGCAACGGCGGACGCGGCGGCGCCGTCGCCGCCAGCAAGGTCGTGGCCGAGCATTGTATCTTCGTCAACAACCACGCCGGTTCGGGCGGGTCCAGTCTGACGGGCATTGCAGGATCGGGCGGCAATGGCGGAGCGATTTTGGTTGGCGGTTTGTTGGGATCCACTATCCGCTTCTGCACCTTCCATGGAAACCAGGCGGGGCAGGTGGGTTCGGGCGGCAAGAAAGGCGGTGGTCCGGGCCGAGGGCGATCGCTTGCCGTGAGCAACGGCCTGGTCTCCAACTCAATCCTATGGAACGACGGCGGCGTGGGGAGCGAGGCCTTCGGGGTCAATCTCACCTTCGCCTATTGCGACATCGCCGATTCCGATTCTGGCGAAGGAGTGATTTCTGGCGAAGGAGTGATCTCGGCCGATCCGCTCTTCGTCGATCCGTTCAGCGGCGATCGTCGTCTGCAACCTGGATCCCCGGCCATCGACGCGGGCGATCCGAATTACGAGGCCCCGGCCGGCGCCGTCGACCTCCTGGGGAACGCGCGGGTCCAGTGTTGCCGGGTCGATATGGGGGCGTTCGAAGCGCCGTGTGACTTTATCTACGGCGACTTCGACGGCAACGCCACGATCGATCTGTTCGATTTCGCGGAATTCGGCACCTGCGCGATCGAATCCGAAAAGGAACCGTCGCCCGAATGCGCCGTGTTCGACTTCGATTGCGACGAGAATGTCGACGTGGTGGATTTCGGGACGCTGCAAACGCTGTTTCCGTCCGGTTGATGCCGACTGGGGCCATCCGCCGGTCATCAACAACGACACCCCGGTCAGCATCATCCGCGTCGGACTCGCCGACGCCAACACCGGCGTGGATGTTGGAACGCTTTCCATCCGTGGCGACTTCGCGGTCGCCGGACGAGCGCCCGGCGAAGAGCTTTCCGACCTTGCGCTGCAGTTCGGCGACGGGATCTATATCGTCCCGCTTGGCGGGCCGTTGCCGCTGACGCAGAACGCGCACGTGTTCGTCCAGGCCGCCGAGCTTCAAGGAAACATCAGCCGGGTCCATCAGCGTTTTTCGATCGTCGCCATTCCGGGTGACTTCGACGCCGACGGCGACATCGACCTCGTTGACTTCAGCGTGTACGTCGATTGCGTCACCGGCCCCGCACCGCCGGCGCCGCCAACCCAGGCTTGTTCCGCCGCCGATCTCGACAACGACGGTGACGTAGACTTGATCAACTTCGCCATGTGGCAGCGAGCGATTTGACCCCGCTCGCGCGCCGCGAATTCAATGGCGTCAGGGTGTGTCGGACCAGAATCCCGATGTGAACCGCCCGGACCGGTCCTCCGCGTGTCTCGGTGGTTTATTACGCACCACGCAGTCGCCCACCCGGTCCGGCCCGCGAGAGTTTGCACCCAGGGACGAAATGGGCGTTCGAAGTGCGGCGAGTTGTGTCGTGGGCGTCAAAAGTCCTGACTGACTGCATGATCTGCACGCCAGGCCGGCAAATCCACGGACCACCGGTGTTTCGCCACCGCATGGCACGAGAATTGCCACT
Source organism: Phycisphaerales bacterium (assembly GCA_013140575.1). Lineage (GTDB taxonomy): Bacteria > Planctomycetota > Phycisphaerae > UBA1845 > UBA1845 > JABFSN01. Next base: position 3,593 of record JABFSN010000172.1, read on the forward strand.
GGTTTCTTCAGATCGAGCGTGTGCGTGGCCAAGGGAAGCGGCAAGAAAGGGAGCGCCATGCGTGGAATCGGTCCATTCGGACGACCGTCGCGGGTAATTCCGAAGGAGTCGCTGAGGAATCTTCTTGAGGTGCTGCGATTGCGCGGCTACACGCTGATCGGTCCGACGGTTCGCGACCAGGCGATCGTGTACGACGAAATATCGTCGCCGCAGGAACTGCCGATCGGCTGGACCGATCGCCAGGGGCCGGGCACGTACCGGTTGGAACGTCGCGAGGATGACGCGTTTTTTGGATTCGTGGTTGGACCCCAGTCGTGGAAGAAGTTCTTTTTTCCACCGGCGCAGCGGCTGTTTCAGATTTCGCGCGACGGAAAAGAGATTCACACCACTCCCGATCCCGTCCAGACGCGCAAGCGGGCGCTCATCGGCGTGCGGCCCTGCGAACTCCGCGCGTTGGCCATTCAGGACCGGGTGTTCACCGGCGGCGCGTATGTGGATGGCTCGTACCGACGACTACGTGAAGACGTTTTCATACTGGCCGTAAACTGCGGAGAACCTGCTGCGACGTGCTTCTGTGCGTCGTTGGACACGGGCCCGCAGGTCACGGACGGGTTTGATCTGGCCATCACGGAGGTGATCGAAGGGACGCGGCACGAGTTCATTGTTCACGTGGGCAGCGAACTGGGGGCGCGAGTTCTTGAAGCGGTCCCCTCCCGCGAGGCGACCGACGCGGATTCCGCGACCGAGCGTGAGATCGTGCAACGGGCGACCCGGCGGATGAGCCGGGCGCTGGAGCGATCCCAGTTGAAGGAGTTGCTGTACCGGAACTACGAGAGCCCGCGCTGGGACCAGGTCGCGGCGCGCTGTCTGAGCTGCGCCAATTGCACGATGGTGTGCCCCACGTGCTTCTGCTCGACAGTGGAGGACGTCACCGATCTCAGCGGGGACCATGCCGAGCGCCGGCGCCTGTGGGACTCCTGCTTCACGATGGACTTCTCGTACATTGTCGGCGGGAGCGTTCGGGCGTCGACCCGGGCGCGCTACCGGCACTGGCTCACGCACAAGCTGGCCACGTGGCAGGATCAGTTCGGAGTGATCGGCTGCGTGGGTTGCGGAAGGTGCATCACCTGGTGCCCGGTGGGAATCGACCTGACCGAGGAGGTCGCGGCGTTACGCGGGCGCGAGTCGCCCGACGGCGGGAGCGGCGCCATTCAGGAGAATCATCATGACCGGACTGAAAGCTGACTGGGCCAGCCATCCGATTTTCGAGGGACTGGCGCCGGATTGCATCGAGATTTTCGCGCGCACAGCCAAGGTGGAGGAGTTCGAGCCGCGTGACCTCATTTTCCATGAAGGCGAGGAGGCCGATCGTTTCTATCTGGTGCTCGAGGGAACGGTCGTCATTCAGATCTTCGTGAACGAGCGCGGTCCGGTCAACATCGAAACGGTGGGGTGCGGCGAGGTGCTGGGTTGGTCGTGGCTGGTGGAGCCTTATCGCTGGCACTTCGACGCGCAGGCGACCGTGCCGACGAAACTGATCGCGTTCAACGCCAGGCGCGTGCGCGAGTCTTTCGAGTCGCGGCCGGACTTCGGCTTCGCGCTCATGAAGCGATTCCTGCCCGTGATCGTGCAAAGACTGCAGGCCACGCGACTGCAACTTCTGGATGTATACGATGTCCCCTCTTGAGTTGGACCATTCGACCGGCGTGGCGACGGGGGATCCGATGCTCCCCGACTGGTACACGGTGGAGCGCGTGCGCCGCGAGAACCACGACACGTTCACGCTGGAACTGAGGGCGCGGGATGGGGAGACGCACTTCGCGTTTCTGCCCGGTCAGTTCAACATGCTCTATGTGTTCGGGGTGGGGGAGGCGCCGATTTCCATCAGCGGCAATCCCGCGGCGACCGACCGCGTAGTCCATACGACGCGGGCGGTGGGCACGGTCACCCGGGCGATGTGGCGGTTCAAGCGCGGCGACGCGATCGGCGTGCGCGGACCATTCGGCACCCATTGGCCGGTGGAACAGGCGGAGGGCAGGGACCTGGTCCTAGTGACCGGGGGGATCGGGCTGGCGCCGTTGCGTCCGGTGATCTACCACGTGCTGGCCCATCGCCAGGCATACGGTCGCGTCGTGCTGCTGTATGGGGCGCGTACGCCGGACGATCTGCTCTATGACGAAGAACTGCTGTTCCCGCCGCAGCCGTTGAGCATCGATGTGGACGTGACGGTGGATCGCGCCGTGGCCGGCTGGCGCGGACGCATCGGCGTGGTCACGTCGTTGATTTCCCGCGCCCCCATTCACCCGGACAACGCGGTGGCGATGCTCTGCGGACCGGAAGTGATGATGCGCTTCGCGGTGCAGGCGTTGATGACCCGCGGCGTGCCCGTGGACCGCATCTACGTGTCGCTGGAGCGCAACATGAAGTGCGGGGTCGGGTTTTGCGGGCATTGCCAATACGGCCCGGCGTTCATCTGCAGGGACGGTCCGGTTTTTCGGTTTGACGCGATCGAGCGGTTTTTTGGAGTGCGGGAGATCTGACCATGCCCGGGAAACGCAGACCAAAGCTCGCGGTGTGGAAGTTCGCCTCTTGCGACGGATGTCAGCTCAGCCTGCTGGATTGCGAAGACGAGCTGTTGGACGTGGCCGGCGCCCTCGACATCGCCTACTTTCCGGAGGCGACGCGCTCGGTTCAGCCGGGTCCGTACGATCTGTCACTGGTGGAGGGGTCGATCACCACGCCGCACGACGCGGAGCGCATTCACCAGATCCGCCGCGATTCCCGTCAGTTGATTTCCATCGGGGCATGCGCGACGGCCGGCGGGATTCAGGCGTTGCGGAATTTCAAGGACGTGCGGGAGTTCACGCGAATCGTCTATGCGTCGCCGCAGTACATCGAGACGCTGCGCCGCTCCACGCCGATCGCCGAGCACGTGCGGGTGGATTTCGAGCTACGCGGCTGTCCGATCGCCAAGCACCAGTTGATCGAAGTGATCTCCGCCTTCTTGAATGGACGCAAACCGAACGTCCCCACGTACAGCGTGTGCCAGGAGTGCAAGCGGCAGGGCGTGGTGTGCGTGATGGTCGCCCACGGAACGCCGTGCCTTGGACCGGTGACGCAGGCGGGCTGCGGGGCGCTGTGCCCCTCGTACCACCGCGGGTGCTATGCCTGTTTCGGTCCGAAGGAGACGCCCAACATTCCGGCGCTGAGCCAATGGCGGCGCGAGCGGCTCGGGGCGTCGGATTTGGAGATTCTCCGTTCGTTGCGGACCTTCAACGCCGCGGCCGCCGAGTTTGAACGCGAGAGCATTCGCCATGAGCACCAGAATCATCCAGGTTGACACCATCGCTCGAGTCGAAGGCGAGGGGGCGCTGCGCATTCAGATCAGCGACGGCAAGCTGGAGGACGTCAAGCTCAGAATTTTCGAGCCGCCGCGGTTCTTCGAGGCCTTCCTTCGAGGGCGCGATTTCACCGAAGCCCCGGACATCACCGCCCGCATCTGCGGCATCTGCCCGGTCGCGTATTTGATGGGCGCGGTTCACGCGATGGAAATGATCTGCGGCGCGGTCATTCCCCGGCCGATCCGGGATCTGCGCCGGCTGATCTACTGCGGGGAATGGATCGAGAGCCACATTCTGCACATGGCCATGCTGCACGCACCGGACTTTCTCGGATACCCCGACGCCATCGCCATGGCCAAAGACCATCCCGACGTGGTCAAGAAAGCCTTGCGCGTAAAGAAGCTCGGCAACGACATCATGGTGCTGCTGGGTGGGCGGGAGATTCATCCTATTAACGTGCGCGTGGGGGGCTTCTACAAGGTGCCGACGAAAGAGCAACTGCGTCGTCTTAAGCCCGACCTCCAATGGGGACTTGAGGCCGCGATGGAGATGGTGCGGTTTGCGTCGCAACTCAACTTTCAAGATTTTGAGCAGGACTACGAATTCGTTTGTCTGCGGCACCCGGACGAGTATCCATTCAATGAGGGAATGATGGTTTCCAACAAGGGGATCGAGGTTCCCATCAGCGCGTACGACACGGTGCTCGTCGAGGAACACGTTCCCCATTCCACCGCCCTGCATTCGCGCATCCGCGGACGCGGCGCCTGCCACGTGGGACCGCTCGCCCGGTATACCATGAATCACGAGAAGCTCACTCCGCTCGCGAAGACGTCCGCCCGCGAGGCGGGACTGGCGGAGATCTGCTGCAATCCATTCAAGAGCATTATCGTCCGTGGCGTCGAGGTCGTCTTCGCGTTTGAAGAGGCGCTGCGTCTTATTGACGAATACGAACCACCGGATCGGCCGTTCATTCCGGTGACGCCGCGCGCGGGAACGGGGTACGGCTGCACCGAGGCGCCGCGGGGGATTTGTTACCACCGTTACACGATTGACGACGCCGGCGCGATTCAAGACGCCAAGATCGTCTCGCCGACCGCGGTCAATCAGAGCACGATCGAGAAGGACCTGTGGCATTTCATCGAGCCCAATATGGACCTTCCGGACGACCGGCTGCAATGGGAGTGCGAGCAGGCCATCCGGAATTACGACCCGTGCATTTCCTGCTCGGCGCATTTTCTCAAGTTGGAGGTCGTGCGGCAATGACTGTGCATTCACCAACCGGGTCAGGCGTTATTTCGCGGCCGAAGGTCATCGGCGTGGGTAACCGCTGCCGGTGCGACGACGGCGCCGGGTTCGCGGTGATCGAGCGCATTCGGGCGCGGCGGCCGCACTTGTGTGTAGTGGAAGCATCCGGTGAAGGCGCCTCGCTGATGGAACTATGGAAGCCCGGTGACGAAGTCGTGCTGGTCGATGCCGTGCGTTCGGGTTCGGCGCCCGGACGCATTCATCGTCTGGATGCGCTCCGCGAGCGGATTCCGAGCGGGTTCTTCCACTACTCCACGCATGCATTCAGTGTGGCGGAGGCCATCGAGATGGCCCGGGCCCTCGACCTGCTCCCGTCGCGCCTGATCGTCTACGGAATCGAGGGGGCGAATTTCTCGGCCGGCACGGAAATGTCTCCTGACGTGACCAACGCCGTCGAAACCCTCGTCGATAGAATACTCGCGGAATTCGAAGACCAGGCAAATACAGTCATAGAATCGACGGAGGTGTCCCATGCATGATTTCTCTTTGATGGCGAATCTGCTGGAGAAAATCGAGCGACTTGCTCAAGAGCAGGACGCGGCGCGGGTCGTTGGCGTGAATATTCGACTCGGGGCGATGTCGCACATCTCCTCCGGGCATTTTCGAGAGCACTTTGTCAATGGTACGAAGGGAACCAAAGCCGATGGGGCGCGACTGGAAATCGAGGTGTCTGAAGACACGCAGGATCCGAACGCCCAGAATATCCTCCTGAAGAGCATTGAGGTTGGCTGAACCATGCAGGACGCCGTGGCGATTCACGAACCCTCGAAGACGCAGACCCGACGTCTTCGTCTGACGATCGGCGGCCGGGTGCAGGGCGTCGGCTTTCGCCCGTTCGTGTACCGCCTCGCGAATGACCTCGGGCTTGCAGGATCGGTGGAGAACACGCCGCAAGGCGTGACCGTGGAGATCGAAGGGTGCGAGGAACGGCTTGCCGAGTTTCGCCGCAGGCTGGAATCCGACAAGCCCCGACTCGCCTTGATTCAGTCTTGCGAGGTGGCCTCCATCGACGCGTGTGATCGGCGGGGATTCACCATCAAGCGAAGCGCACTCGCCGGCGCCACGACCGCCGTCGTTCTTCCCGACATGGCCACCTGCCCGGACTGCGTCAACGACATCATGGACCCCGCCAACGGCCGATACCGTTACCCCTTCACCAATTGCACGCATTGCGGGCCGCGGTTTTCAATCATTACCGCGCTTCCCTACGACCGCGCGAATACGACCATGTGCGGCTTCACCATGTGCCCGGCGTGCCGGCGGGAATACGACGATCCCGCCGATCGCCGTTTTCACGCCCAACCCAACGCCTGCCCGCTCTGCGGACCGCATCTGGAACTGTGGGACGGCGCGGGACGTGCATGGTCGTCCCGGGATGATGCGCTGTGCAGTGCGGCCGAGACGATTCGCCGGGGCGGCGTCCTCGCGCTCAAGGGGCTTGGCGGGTTCCAACTGATGGTTGACGCTCGAAATCCCGCGGCGGTGGCCGACCTGCGCCGGCGAAAGAGGCGTGAAGACAAGCCGTTCGCATTGATGGCTTCATCGTTGCTCGTGGCCGAGGCGCTCTGCGCGATCGATCCGACGGAGCGATTGGTTCTACAGTCTCCGCAGGCACCGATCGTTCTGATGCGCCGGCGGGAACCGGCGGCGTCACCGATCGCTCAAGACGTCGCACCGGGCAATCCGTATTTTGGAATCATGTTGCCGTACACGCCGCTGCACCACTTGTTGATGCGCGAACTGGGATTCCCCGTCGTCGCCACCAGCGGCAACGTCGCCGATGAACCCATCTGCACCGACGAACGCGAAGCCGTCCGTCGCCTGCACGGATTGGCCGATGTCTTTCTGGTTCACGACCGACCCATCGTCCGGCCCGTCGATGATTCGGTGGTGCGGATAATCCGCGGCCGGGAGACGGTCATTCGCCGCGCGCGCGGCTACGCCCCGCTGTCCATGCCGGTAGCGAACCTGCAGGCGTCGATTCTGGCCGTCGGAGCGCAGCAGAAGAACACCGTGGCGCTGGCGACCCACGGTCAGGTGTTCGTCAGTCAGCACGTCGGCGATCTGACCACGCAGCCGGCGTTGGAGGCGTTCAATCGTGCCACGATTGACCTGGCGGCGCTCTACGACGCACGCCCGCGGCTGGTGGCCTGCGACCTGCACCCCGATTACGTTTCCAGCAAATGTGCCGAGCGCATGCCGGGTCGCGTCGTTCGGGTCCAGCATCACCACGCGCACGTCGTGTCTTGCATGGTCGAGAACGAACTGAACGGCACGGTCTTGGGAGTTGCCTGGGACGGCGCCGGCTACGGCCCGGACGGAACCGTGTGGGGTGGCGAGTTCCTGCGATGCGACCGCGGCGGTTTCGACCGCGTCGCGCATCTGCGCCTGTTCGCCCTGCCCGGCGGTGACCTCGCCGCCCGCGAGCCCCGCCGCGCGGCGCTCGGTTTGCTGTACGAACTTTTCGGTGATCGTTTGTTTGATCGCCCTGACCTGGCGCCGCTTGATGCGTTCCCGGAATCGGAACGGCGCATCCTTCGCCACGTCCTGCGCAACAGGGTCAACTGTCCCGTCACCTCCAGCATGGGGCGTCTCTTCGATGCCGTCGCTTCGATCGTGGGCATCGGTCAGCGCGTCAACAGCGAGGGCCGCGCGGCCACGGAATTGGAATTCGCCGCCGAGTCAGTGGACGATGAGACCACCTACCCTTTTACCATTGAGCGGGTCGGCGTTCAAGACAACTCGCCGATTTCGAGTGGCGCGACAGCGCCCTGGGTAATCGACTGGGGACCGATGGTCGCCGCGATTCTCGATGACGTCGAACGGTCCGCGCGACCCAATCGGATCGCCCGCCGATTTCACAACACTCTCGTGGAGATAATCGTCTCGGTTGCCCGGCGTGCAGACGAGCGGGTCGTGCTCTCCGGCGGCTGCTTCCAAAACCGGCTGCTTCTTGAGACCACGATCGCGCGACTGGAAAATGAGGGATTTCGACCCTACTGGCACCACCTTGTTCCTTGCAACGATGGCGGAATTTCACTCGGGCAGGCCGTCGTCGCCGGGGCGTCTCTTGCGGAGTCGTGAACATGTGCCTCGCCATTCCCGGTCGCATTCTGGACGTCCGCGACGACGAGCCCATCCTCCGCAACGGCCGCGTCGACTTCGGAGGTATCATCAAACAAGTTTCGCTGGCGTGTGTTCCCGAGGCGCGGGTCGGCCAGTACGTCCTGGTGCACGCAGGGTTGGCGATCAACATCGTCGACGAGACCGAGGCGCAACGCGTCTTCGACTACATCGAGACGATCGGAGAATTGAGGGAACTGGAGCCCGAAGCCACATGAAATTCATCGACGAGTACCGAGACGGTATATCCGCGCGGAAACTCGCCGACGCCATTCGGCGCATCACCACTCGGCCGCACGCGCTCATGGAGGTCTGCGGCGGCCAGACCCATTCGATCGCCCGCTTCGGCATCGACACAATAATTCCGCCGGAAATCACGCTCATTCACGGCCCGGGGTGTCCCGTCTGCGTCACCCCCATTCGGTTGATCGACGCGGCCGTGGACATCGCCGCCCGCCGAGACGTCATCTTCTGCTCGTTCGGCGACATGCTCCGGGTGCCCGGAAGCCGCAAGGATCTGCTGACCGTCAAGGCCGAGGGGGGCGACGTGCGGATCGTTTACGCCCCGCTCGACGCCGTGACCCTGGCCCGGAAGAACTCCGGCAAGCAAGTCGTGTTCTTCGCCGTGGGGTTCGAGACCACGGCCCCCGCCAACGCCATCGCCGTCCATTACGCAAGTGAGCGCCAAGTCCGCAATTTCTCCGTGCTCGTTTCCCACGTGCTCGTGCCGCCGGCGCTCGAGGCGATTCTCTCCGCGCCGGACAACCGCGTGCAGGGCATCCTCGCGGCCGGTCACGTGTGCGCGGTGATGGGCTGCGAGGAGTACATTCCGATCGCCCGCAAGTATCGCGTGCCGATCGTCGTCACCGGTTTCGAGCCGGTCGACATTCTCCAGGGCGTGTACAGTTGCGTGAAGCAGCTTGAAGAGGGTCGGGCGGACGTCGAAAACCAATACAAGAGGTCCGTTCAAGAGCATGGAAACCGTGCGGCTCAGGAACTGATCCGCCGCGTCTTCACCGTCGTCCCGCGCGAATGGCGCGGTATCGGCGAAATTCCGCGCAGCGGCCTCGGCCTGACCGAAGCCTACCGCGACTTCGATGCGGAACGCCGTTTCGCCGTGACCGCTTCCGCGGACGGCGATCCTGGTGAGTGCATCGCCGGTCTCATTCTGCGAGGCGTCAGGAAACCCAACGAGTGCCCCGCCTTCACCACGCGCTGCACGCCCGAGCGACCCCTCGGCGCCCCGATGGTCTCCTCCGAGGGCGCCTGTGCGGCCTACTACCGGTTTCGACGGCTGGACGGCGAGGCGCGTCCCCAGTTGGCAGATTCCACGCCATGTCCGCAACTCAACTGACGACTCCGATCCGTCCACTGCCCACCGCCGCCGACCGAATTCTCCTGGCGCACGGCGGTGGCGGCACGCTGATGCACCGCCTCATTGACGAGGTCTTTCTGTCCCGGTTCGGCGATCCGAAGACGCAGGAACAACACGACGCGGCCGTGGTCACCATCGGCTCGGCGCGTCTCGCATTCACCACCGACTCCTACGTGGTCCGACCGCTCTTCTTTCCCGGCGGCGACATCGGCTCGCTGGCCGTGCACGGCACGGTCAACGACCTCGCCATGAGCGGCGCTCGTCCGTTGGTGCTCAGCGCCGGCTTCGTTCTTGAAGAGGGCTTCCCCATCGACGATCTGCGCCGCATCGTGGACTCCATGGCCTCCGCCGCCCGTCGCGCCGCCGTTCGAATCATCACCGGCGACACAAAAGTCGTCGACCGCGGCAAGGGCGACGGCGTCTACATCAACACCGCCGGCATCGGGATCATCGACCACCAACTCAACATCGTCCCCACGTCCGTCCGCGCCGGCGATGCGATCATCGTGAACGGCGACATCGGTCGCCACGGCATGGCCATCATGGCCCGGCGCGAGGGGCTGGAATTCGAAACCGCCATCGAAAGCGACTCGGCCGCCGTTTCCGACCTGGTGCAAGACCTCCTCGCCGCCGGAGTCGCGGTTCACTGCCTGCGCGATCTTACCCGCGGCGGTCTGGCCAGCGCACTCAACGAAATCTCCGCGGCCGCCGGATGGGGCATGGAACTGGACGAATCATCCATTCCCATTCGCCCCGACGTGTACAGCGCCTGCGAAATTCTGGGTTTTGACCCCCTCTACGTCGCGTGTGAGGGACGCTTCGTTGCATTCGTACCCCAGAACAAAGCGGACGCAACGGTTCGCGTTCTCAAATCGCACACGCTCGGTTCCGAGGCACGAATCATCGGCCGGGTGTCCGATGACCAACATCCATTGGTCGTGCTCAAGACCCGGATCGGCTCCCGCCGCATCGTCGACATGCTCAGCGGCGAGCAACTGCCCCGTATCTGTTGAGCTCCGCCGCCTGAGTCCCCAGCTCCATCCCCTTCGGGACGTACATCGCCAAGTCCCGGCCCCGCTGGAGCGTGCGCCCGGCCGCCGGCGCCCCGTCCTTTTCGCCGGAAAGAGCCTTATCCACAGTCCCACGGATTCTCGCGAATGACTCGTGTTCCGCCTCTTTCTTATCTGCGCCAATCTGTGCAATCCGTGCAATTTGTGGTTCATCTCTTCGTCCTACGACGCTTCGACTCCCCGACATTTGGACCCTCTCCTCCGCGCCCTCCGCGCCTCCGCGGTGAAATCTTTTCGCCTTTCGACGTTTCGCCTTTCCCTCCGTCCCACCGTCCCTTCGTCCCTCCATCCCTTCCCGCTTCGCCTTTCCCCCGCCTATGGCACGGCGCAGCATTGGATCGTTCCCGCGAAGGCGTCTAATACGGCCAATATGTCGAATATGTCCACGAAGCCGTCAGGCGTGCAGGGGATTAGGTCCACGGCCGTAAATGGGCACGTCGAAAAATCGCCGGCGAAGCCGTTCAGCACGCAGACGATGTCGAAGATGTCGGCCGCCCCGTCGTCGTTCACGTCGCCGTACATCCGCGGGTCGTTGGTGCAGTCGGGGGCGGTGCACACGTCCTGGGTGCAGGCGTTCTGATCGTTGCAGTCGTCGTGGGCCACGCAGGGCACGACGTCGCAGTTCGGACCGGTCCATTCCGGCACGCAGACGCACAGGCCGGTCAAATAATGGCACGTGCCCCGACCGGAGCAGGTGACGGCCGCATCGCAATGGACGCACAGCGGGTAGCGATAGTGGCTCGGGGCGCACATCTCGCAGCCCGGTCCGGTGAAGTTGGAATTACAGACACAGCCGGTCGAGGTACATACGCCTCGCGCGTTGCACTCCGTCTCGCACTCGGCCGGCACGCCGTTGTAATTGCAGTCGAATGACCCGCCGCCGGCGATGTCGAACGAATCGACGATGCCGTTGCCGTTGCAGTCCTCGCAGGCGTCGGGGACGAGGTTGCCGTTGACGTCGGGCACGGTCCCGCCCGCGATCTCGCACTCGTCGACCACGCCGTTGGGCTGGCAATCCGCGTCGCAACCGTCGGGCACCCCGTTGTTGTTGCAGTCGGGCGCCCCGCCCGCGATCTCGTCGGCATCGGGCAAACAGTTCGCGTTACAATCGTCGTCAACGTGGTAGACGTAGGCGCGCTGAGGAAGTCCCCAGGCAGGGTTGGGATCGTGTTGACTGAGGACGGCGCGGTCGCCGTCAAGTGCCACGCGGAGCCCCAGGTCTCCTCCGGGCCCCTCCAGATCCGAGCCTAGAAGGCGCTGCTCTCTGCGCCATTGCCCGCCGGCGTGGCGGAACGCGAACCCGGCGCCCGTGCGCGAAATGCCGGGCTTGTGATCCACGGCGCCTCCAAGGACGCGGTCTCCGCTGATGGCCACACCGACGCCGATCGCGTCTTGTGCCTTTCCGTTTGACAGGCGGGTTTCCAGATGCCAGACGTCGTCCGTTTGGTCGGCGGGAGTGCCCCGGTCGTTGAGGCGGTAAACGTAAACAGAACCCGCGAACGACGCAAACGTGCTGTCGCCTGGCATGCCCACGGCGATTGTGTCGCCCTCGATGTCAACCGATCCGCCGAACAGCCTGTGGCCGTTAAAGGTGATCGGAATCAACGTCGTCTCCAGGTTCCACACGTCGTCGGAGACGTCGGCCGGCGTGCCGGGATCGTCACGGCGAAAGACGTACGCCGTTCCCGGATCCTCCGTCGGGTCCAGACCGTATCCGCACTTCGCCGGAGCGCCCACCACCACGCGGTTTTCCCAGATGGCCACTTTCTCCCCGAACCGATCCACGGGATTCTGGAACGCGCCGGGGCTGGTCAGTTCGGCGTGCAGCGGCCAGGAGTCGTCGGTCGGATCGTTGGGCGTCCCGTGGTCGTCGCGGTGGAACACAAACGCCGAGCCGCTTCCGGGAGTCACGCAACTCTGGACCGGCCCGCTCCCGACGATCCAGTCGCCGTGGATGTCGACGCCGCTGCCGAACTGGTCCCCCGGCTGGAGGCCGACGCCGAAAATCTTTTCCTGCGGTACCCAGACGTCGTCGGTGGGATCGCCCGGGGTCGCCGCGTCGTCGCGGCGGAAGATGTAGACGGCACCGCAGCTGGACTCCTCTTCAGGATTCGGACAGACATCGTCGTCAGCGGGCGCGCCGGCGACTATGTAGTCCGCGGTCATGCCCATTTCCAAGCCCATGAAGTGCGCTCGGTCGCTGTCCATCGGCACGAGCAACTGATGGAAAACGGGTTGGTCCCCGCCTTGCCGGAGGTAAACATAGACTGCGCCGGCGTTTGTAGTGAACGCATCCAGGTCGTTGGCGGCGACGGCGTACCAGGGGTCGCTCAGCGCCAGGTCGATGGTGAAACTAGGGTCCGTTTCGCCGGATTCCGAATCCGCGGGGTTCCAGTCCAACTGGGCATTCTCGGTTTGCGTGCAGACCTGCGCAGACGCGTGCGGAGGACCCCACACAAAAACGATGACCAAAGATCGACTCAGCGTCCGTCGTCGGTTCGCAATCACCATACTGCCTCCCCATCCACGCGCTCGCCGCCGCAAGACGACGCCGATGCTAGGGCGGTGCCCAACCTACGAGGCTACGATTTGGATGAAGGTACCCGGCCGCCCGGATCGAGCATCACTCCGGGCGGCCGGATCGGTTGACTCAACATTCTCCATCCGCGCTCGCCCATAACGCGGACTGCGGGGGCGTCTCTACGAACCCGTACAACTAGCGCCGTCGCAGAACTTCGCCGTCGTGTCGTTCGCCAGACCTTCCGTGTCCACGGTCGCGTTGGCCTTCATCTCGAAATTCCCGTAAAATAGAAGCGGGCTGTCAAAATCGAGCTTTCCTGCGTTCAGCAACACGTCCCCGTTGACATTGTCCACCGTGTCCAACGCGGAAGTGTCCAGCATCCACTGGACGACGGCGCTGGCGTGCTCCACGGTGATCGTACCCGACGAATCCAATTCCAAACCGGTGCCCGTGAATTTGAGCGTAAACGCTTCCTTCACTTCAATGTCGCCGTCGTTTTCGATCGCGCCGGCGATCTCCAGTGGATCGGTGTTACCGCTCTTGCCCTTGATGATGCCCGCGCCGGACAGGGTGAGTTTCTTCGTCGCGGCGATCTCAATCTTGCCCGGTCCGTCCACGACGATCTGCCGGGCCGCAGTGACGCTGTTGGAGAAATCCAGCACGGCGGCGGCGCCCGTGCCGGTGAACTCGATCCGGCAGGGGTTCTGGCCGCTGTCCGGATCGTGCATGGTCAGCGTACCCGCCACGGTGAGGTCGCCACCGCCGGCCTTGATGAGCAGCACGCCCTCAACCGTCGAGCCGGTCAAAGCGCTTTCGAGAACCAGGTTACCGCAGGACTCTCCCGTGTCGACAGTGACCGACGTTCCTCTGCAGATGGTCACCTTGTTGCTCGATCCGGGTTTCGCGCCGGCCGGCTCCCAATTGGGATAGTTGCAAACATACCACGTCGAGGCGAGGTCCCAGTCGGCGTTCGTTACGCTCTTGTAGTCGCCGTTCGCGTCGCACGTGGCCGAACATTGCGCCGCGGCGGAATCGGCGAGGACGCAGGTGAAGCCCATCGCCAACATAGATATTCCTAACTTCATGTTCAACCCTTTCTTCAAACACCGCATGAGGGTGTGGATTCCATTAGACTTCAGGCTTCAAACTCCACGCTAATTCGTTGCCAATTTGCTGTTGCCTGAGGACAGCGCCGGCGTAAACGTCGCCCCCTTGTTGAACACGATGACGTTCGCGTTCAACGTCTTCGAGGCCTGATCGAACGCAACGCCGGCGTTGTCTCCGTCGACCGTGAGTTTCTGGGTAATCGTCGTCGTATCCTGAAGTTGGAGGACCCCTCGGTCCTTCAACGTCAGGTTGGCGATCGTCGGCACCGCCCCGTTGGTGTCGATGGCCAGCTTGGCGGTTTGAGCGGCGCCGGCGAAGCCGATGGTCGCCGTGCCGGTGAGGACTAACGCGCCGCGATCCATAGTCAGCGTGGCGGTGTGGCTGGCCCCGGCCGTGATCTCCAGGTCTTCGGCCGTGATCGACTGACTCGATCCCCCGCTGTAGTACATTTCGATGTGGGCGTCGGTGTTGTTCCCGCTGGTATCGACCAGGATGTCGGTGTCGACGACGTAGGCAACATTCTTGTCCACGTCGATTTTTGACCGCCCGCGCATCAACAGAACATCGAGCGTCGTCGCCACGATGGAGGCGGTTGTGCTCTGGTGGTAGAACTTGGCCTCGTACGAGGAGCCGCTGCCACCGAAGATTTCCAGGCTGCGCGGCTGCAGCTGGACGCTGCCATCGAGCACCAGCGTTGATTTGACGGTGTTGGCCGTGGCGTCGACGCGCGTCGCCCCGCTGCTTCCGATGTCGACGTACCCGCTGCCCTTGAGCGTCAGCGTTGTTTCCGTCGTGGAGCAGCCGGTGACCAAATCGTCGTCGACCGTGAACGTGATCGAACCGGCCACGTCGATATCGGCCTTCCCGCAGGCAGTGACGTCCGTCGGCGAGAAGTTCTCGGCTTCGACGTCGAGAATCACCTTCTTGGTGGCGTTGCCACCCAGATAGAGGAGCGTGGTGACGTCGAAATGGTTACCGCCCTGCTTTTGCAGCGTCATATCGTTGCTGGAGCTGGCGTAGACCTCGATCCCGCTGAAGGTATGGTTGGTAGCGGCGTCGGGGTAGTCGTAAGTGGCGACCAGCGATCCGCCGTCACAGCAGTCGCAATCCTCCATGGTGGTGCATGCCTGCCCGTTGTTCGGGCCGCCGGCGCATCGCTCTTCGCACTCCTCGTAGCAGATCATCGCGCACCCGCAGGCACTGCACCCCGAGCCGCAGTATACGCCGGCGCTGATCACCACCGGGCCCGACGTGGGCGCGGACCCGCCGAGCCAGTTGTTGCCGTTGCTCCAATAGGCGTTGCCCACGCCGCAGTCCAGCCCCAGCCCGCTCCAGTGTTTCTCCGCATCACCCAGGGCAACGAGCGGCCATCCGATGGCCGACAGACACAGGATCGCAATCGTTGGTTTTGTGTTTCTCATCGAACCACCTCCCGCCCGTTGGCTTGATCGGCCGCATCGGCCTGGTCCGCTTTTTCTTCCGTCAGTTGACGCGCCGAGAAGGATTTGCCTTCGCAGACCTCGATGCGCCCGGCGGCGCCGCGGGTGACGCGTTCGGCCTCGAAATCGACGGCCGTTTCCAGCGTGCCCTCGCGCACGTCGATCTCGCCGGCGCGGAGATGGACGCGATTGGCCGTCTCGAACGAGACGCGGGCTTTCGGATGGGCGATGACCCACTTGCCGGACGAGCCTTCGCGGACTTCCAGTCCGGTGACGCGGACGGCGTGCGGACCGTCGGCGATGACCCTGCCGTCCATGGACAGCGCGGTGTCGAACGTCAGCGGACCGCCGGTGGCCGAAATCTGCGCGAACCGCCCCACGCCCACGGTGTGGTCCGGGTGCCGCGTCTCAAACACGCCGCCGGCCGCCCCGATCACTTCAACGTCGCCGCCGATGCCGATCGACGTGCGGGCCAGAATCGTGCCCGGCGCGCGGCCCGCCCCGCTGAACACGATCCGCCCGGCCGCCGCCTCCTGCGGCCGCTGCGGCATCTTCAGCCCTTCGCCGATGGTCAGAATGCCACCGGCTGTCACTTCCAGCACGCCGCCGTCCGCGGTGCCCGTGCCGCGTGCCGCTGGTGCGCGAACCGCTGGTGCGCGAATCCCTTCTCGCACCCCCTCTTGCGGGAATCCGTTCCCGCGTTCGATAACCAGCTTGCCGATCTCAACCCTGCCGGACACGGCAACGACGTGACCGGATTGAATCGCCGCCCGATCGTCGATGTTGGGTACGCCGTCTTCGACCGTCGCCACGCGCCAGCCGCCCGCGGCGGCGTCGTGAATCTCCCAGGTGGCCGGGTTCAGCCAGTCGCCGCTCGCCCTGCTCTGATAACTTCCCTCGCCCGGACCCGCCCATGCAATACGTGGAATCGTCAACGCGGCCGCCAGCAGCGGGACCGCGCATCGTCTCCGAATCGCCTTCATGGTTTCGTCCTTTCGATTGCGCCTGCACCGATCGCGCACGCCCCTGGGCCGGGTTCCGGCGCTGGGGCGGCGAACTTGTCACACTGGTTGCGACGCGGGAGAATCCCGACGTCGCAATGAAAAGTGCACACGTTCACAACCACACGAAGGACGACGTGCGGCGGCGACCGTATGCGTTTCTTGCTTCGGGGGGGGGGGGAGATCGCGCGCCCGAATCCGGCCAACGGCCCGCTTCGGAAGGCGGCTGCGATCCTCAACAATGGCACGGCGACCCAACCCATCGCTATCGCCCTCTGTTGCCTGGCGCCGACGTGACGGCATGGCACCCAAACCGGATGGTCCGTCATTATCCTGCAAGAGGTGATGGAACGCAAGGGTTATTTGAAAAATTCTTCGGAATTAATCAGGGCGCGATGCTGGATTCGTCTTCCATTCCGATCCGCCCGCCTCCACCACCGATGCGGAGGCCCGGCGGATGCGGATGGGGGACGGCGGGTTCGCACCGGCCTACAACGTGCAGATCGCGACCGACCCGCGCAGCCGGGCGATCGTGGGCCTCGAGGTGACGAATCATGGCACCGATCACGGCGAGGACGGTGCGCTGCGGGCCCAGGTGGAGCGGCGCACGGGGCGGAAGGTGGCGGAGCATCTTCTGAACGGCGGGTACGTCAAGGGCGAATCGATCGAGCAGGCGGCCGAACAGGGCGTGGCCCTTTACGCCCCGTTGCCGGGCACGGGCAAGGACGGGGCCGTGTGCACGCACCGGGCCCAGGATCCGCCGGGGGTGGCCGCCTGGCGGGAGCGGATGACGAGCGCCGCGGGCCGAACGGTCTACAAGGAACGGGCGGCGACGTCGGAAACGGTGAACGCGGATTTGAAGACGTTTCGCGGGCTGCGCGCATTCGCGGTCCGCGGGTTAAGAAAGGTGCGATGCGTCGCGCTGTGGAGCGCGTTGGCGTACAACGTCATGCACTTCGCGGACGTGCTGACCGCCTGACGCCGGGCAAAGAGACGCCGGGCGGCCGAAACGCGGGGCGCGAACGGTCGCCGGGCGGAAAAAGGAGCGTGCCGCGCCGTTGCGGATGAGTTGAGAACCCGACCGCCGACCGGCTCCACCCGAGAATAACGCGTCGTTTTTAACGACCGTCATCCCGGGGAAGTGCGCAGTGCATCGAAATCAAAAGGTTCCCAAGCTCGCCGGGGCGTACATCGCCAAGTTCCAGCCCCGCTGGAGCGTGCGCCCGGCCGGCGCCGCACTTACGTCGCGCCCGCCATTTTCCACTTGCCTCGACCCATAGTTAGGTGTATGTTAGGTATAGGCGCCGCCTCCACGGGGGAGGCGGTCGTCCGGGCGAGTCGAAACGCCTTAAGGAGTCCATGCCGTGGCTACCCCGAGCGCTCAGCCCGCGCGCCGTGCGACCCCGCACGAGACACGCTTCCAACGTCCCCATTGGGCCGTGCGGTTTCGCTGCGCCGCGCCGACCGATGATGCCGTCGCGGTGGTGGCGTTCGACGGTTTCGTCGCGACGGCGCCGGCGGATGATTTCGTCGCGACGGCGCGGCTCGCGTCCCACGATCCTCGATCGATATCTTCCGATGCGCCGACGGGTTCACCGGCCGAAACGGTCCACCGCCTGCGGCGGCTGTTGGACGATTACCACGGTCCCCATCGCGGCCGGACGCCCGCACGCCGCCTGTCCACCGGTTGGGCGGCGCTGGACGAGGTTCTGCCCGGCGGGGGGCTACCCCCCGGCGCGGTCGTCGAATTGCTGACCGATCCGCGGACGGCCGACGGCGCCGGGGCCCGCACGCTGGCGATGCGCATGGCCCTTGAAGCCGCCCGTCATGATGCTAGTGCCATTAAATGGCACTCATGCGACGGACCACGGGACGCCGGGGATTCCGCCCGCCCGTGGCTCGGGCATCCTGCCCAGGCGGCATGGCCGGGACGACCATGCCACAAAACCGTGGTCGTGGTGGACGGCGCGGGGGATTTCCATCCGCCGGCCGCCGCGGCCATGGGGCTGCCGCTCGATCGCCTGCTGGTGGTGCGTCCACGGAACGCCGCGGACGCCTTCTGGGCCGTGCACCAGGCGCTGTATTGCCGCGCGGTGGGCGCCGTGGTGGCCACGCGGCTGGCGCTGGACGAGATCGGGTCGCGGCGGCTGCAACTGGCCGGCGAACACGGCGGCGGCATCGCGCTGGTCCTCGCACCGCCCGCGACGGCGCACGGTCACACGTTTTCGACCTGCCGGCTGCTGGTGGAGCCGGTGCCATTGTATGACACTTATGAACGATCGGCGACGGCGGGCGTTCGGCATGGCCACGCAAGCGTGGACCATGCCACCCGTGATGCCACCCGGCACGACCCGTGGCATGGACATCTTGCCTATGAATCATGGCCGGGACGGCCAGGCCACTCCGATGGAGGCGTGCGGCGGTGCCGGGTGACGTTGTTGAAGGTACGGGAAGGGACGCCCGTCGAACCGGTGATCGTTGAGTGGAGCGATGAAGCGTTCGATGTGCCTCTACATCCCGTATCTGCCCCTCGAACGGCTGAAAACCGAATACCGGTCCCGACGTGCGTCGGGGGCGGAATCGGACCATCGGCCGGGAAACGGGTCAGCGCCTGACGAGGCCGCGTGGGTGGTGACGCGTCCGCGGGGCGGGGTCGTCCGCGTGGTGCGTTGCGACGCGTCGGCCGCACGGGGTGGGGTGCGCGCGGGGATGACGCTGGCCGAGGCCAATACGTTGATGCCGGACCTGCGCGCCGAGCCGCACGATGCCGAGGCGGACGCAGCGGCGTTGCGGGCGTTGGCCGGCTGGGCGCACGCGTTTTCGCCGGTGGTACACGTCGAGGATGACGAGTCGCTGATCCTGGACGTGACGGGGTGCGCGCGGCTGTTTCGGGGCGAGGTCAACCTGCTGCGGCAGGCGCTGGACGGGTTGCGGGACCGGGGTTTTTCGGCGCGGGGGGCGATCGCGGACACGCCGGGGGCGGCGTGGGCGATGGCGCATGCGCATGACGAACCGGCCGTCGTGACCCAACCGGGGCGGGACGTGGAGGATCTGCTGCGTCTGCCGGCGGCGGCGTTACGGATCGACGGTCGGACGGCAGCGGCGTTGCATCGGGTGGGGGTGGAGACGATCGAGGGGGTGATCTACCTGCCGCGGGCGTCGCTGGGGGCGCGGTTCGGAGCGGACCTGCTGCGGCGGCTGGACCAGGCGCTGGGCAACGTGGCCGAGGTGCTGACGCCGTTCCGCCCGGCGGCGATGGTGCGGGTGGCGTTTCCGTTCGGGGGGGCAACGGACCGGCTGGACACGGTGCAGGAGGCGATGGGGCGGGTACTGGCGTCGTTCTGCGAGGAACTGGGGCGGCAGGTCGCAGGTGTCACGCGATGGCACGCGGCGTTTTGCCATCCGGACGGTCCGCCGACGGTGCTGACGGTGGAGGCGTCGCGGCCGACGCGGGATGCGCGGCGTCTGCACCGTTTGCTGGCGATGCGTCTGGAACGGTCGCCGTTGCGGGGCAAGACGGACGGGCTGATCGTCTGGACACGGGACGCGGAGCCGCTGGACGGCGCGCAGCAGGGGTTGTTCGACATGGAAGTGGATGAGGCCGACGCGCTTGCGGACCTGGTCGACCGGTTGTCGGCGCGTTTGGGGTCGGGGTCGGTGTCGGGGGTGGCCTTGGTGGACGATCATCAGCCGGAACGGGGGTATGTGTTGGGGGAAGGGACGAAGGGACATAGGGACGAAGGGACGAAGGGGGAACGGGGAAACGCTGAAACGCTGAAACGCCGAGACGCTGAAATGGGAAGAGAGGGAGACGGAGGCATTTCGTTGCATGGGGAGCGCGTCGGTGCGTTCGATCATCGTGACCCCACCCATCGCTGCGCGACGGATGGGGCACCCACACTAGAGGCAAGAAACTGGAAACTGGAAACCAGAAGCGGCGCGAGAGCGTTTAAGGTGCCTGAGGCTGGCACTGGAGGGCGGCCGATGTGCGTGATGGCGGCGCCGGTGGAGGTTCCAGTGACGGCGGTCGCGCCGGAGGGGCCGCCGGCGCGGTTTCGGTGGCGGTCGGCGGAGCACGAGGTGGCGTCCTGCGTGGGGCCGGAACGGGTGGAGACGGGCTGGTGGCGGGGCCGGGAGGTGCGTCGGGATTATTTCCGGGTGGTGAGCACGACGGGTCAGGCGTTCTGGCTGTTTCGGGAAGGCGGGAGCGGGCGGTGGTACGTGCATGGGGTGTTTGATTGAGGAAGGGACGAAGGGACATAGGGACGAAGGGACATAGGGACGAAGGGACGGAGGGACAAAGGGGAGGCAGGCGATGCGGCTGCGCCGTACCGGTCAATGGGATAGGGCATGTGGGATGCCGCCCGGGGGGGTATGCGGAGCTGCGGTGCAAGTCGAACTTTTCATTTCTGCGGGGGGCGTCGCATCCTGAGGAGCTGGTCGAGCGGGCGGCGGCGCTGGGGTACGCGGCGCTGGCCATCACGGATGTGAACACGCTGGCGGGTGTGGTGCGGATGCACTGCGCGACCAGGGAACACGGAATGAAATTGATCGTCGGCGCGGAGATCGCGGTGACGGATGCACGGCCGATTGCGCTCTACGCGACGGACCGGGCGTCGTATGGGCGGCTGTCGCGGTTGATCACGCGGGGCAAGATGCGGTGCGCGAAGGGGGAGTGTGCGATCACGTTTGATGATGTCGCGGAGTTGTCGGAGGGGTTGATGGGGGTGGTGTTTTTGGG
>JABFSN010000044.1 GCA_013140575.1 Phycisphaerales bacterium
TGAACCGATTTCGACGCATTCTGATTCGCTGGGAGAAGAAACCGGAGAATTATCTGGGCTTGCTGCATATGACCCTGGCCTGCATTACCTTTCAGGCGTCGAAACTGTTTTTGGGATAGGCCCTTATTGCTGCAACCCAACCAATCGCTAACATAGTACTAACACAGCACCAGCTGCAGAACCCCGAAGGGGACGTGGGTACCAAACTCGCCAGCATTTGTCAAGCCCGCGCCCATGATTTTTCCGAGATATTTCCAAATCTTGTGGATGATGGCATGATCAGGCGGCGACTTCTTTGGCGCCGTCGGCGAACCGGACGCCGGCGATCACGTCGCGAACGAGCGCTGAACCGTTCAGCGCGCTCCAAGTCTTCGAGGCACTCGCGCGTACTCCTCACGCGGTGCGACGCGCGGCACCGCGGCGAGCAGGTCGCGCAGCTCGGCCAGCATGATCGTTCGGCTGGTGTGCGTCCCCTTGTCGCCGAAGCGCAGCCCGGCCGCCGAGGCTCGCTCCGACTCGGCGACCGTCCGGACTCGTGCGATCGCTGCCACCATAACCTCCAATGTCGGCCGGCAAACTTGCCGGCGAGATTGGCTTATTGTGCGCATCATCTACGGAGCTGCAAGACGTGGTGCTTCAGAGAACATAAATCGAACTTAAGTACATTTGTAGTAATGTGTTACGCGCATACCGATGTCGGTGACCGGCGTCCTCCCACTGGGGCGGATCGTCGGTTCCGAACACCCTCGACCGCCCTAGAGGAAACGAGACGCTCCTCGATCAAAAAGTCTCGTGCCGAAGAGAGACAGATTTCGCATCTCGATTCCTACTCCGAATCGCACCTCCAGGGTTGGGTTCAGAGGAAGGGGGCGAACGTGAAGCCCGATCGGACGGGGTCATGACGCGCGGACGACGATCGTCTCGTCAATTGCAGGCTCCAGGAGGCCGCAACCTGGTCACCCGGTCAAAACAAGACCACTCCGCGGGGGCGGCACCCGATGCAGTTCCCCATCCCGATGTAGGCCGCACGCGCTGCCAGCCGTTTTCCGGCGGACCGCAGCGGGGCCACTGCCGTACCGCAGCCTGCCGACGAAGAGACAAATGCCAGGCGAAATCTGGACCAGGCCACTCCTTGAGCATGACGACGCCGAATAACGCCGACGCCCCGTATCGTTAGTGCGGTCGGTGCGCGGGATTACGTCCCTGCCCGGTGGCGTCAACAATCTTGCGTAACGATCGACCGGCCCAGCGGGCGTCGATTGCCATCGATACAACTCCATTTCGGCCGAATCACCAACTCCCCGACATTCTGGACCCCTACTCGTGAACCCGCGCGGTTGTTACCAAACGGGACAGTCACAATCGAATACGCCGCCAAAAGCGTCTAAGACACCCAGAATGTCAAAAGCATCGACTAATCCATCTCCACCGGGGCAGGGCAAGATGTCCACATTGGACAGTGTGCATGGGGGTTGAAACAATGCTGCAAACCCATCCAGTACGCACAATATGTCGAACATGTCGACCCCACCGTCATGATTAACGTCGCCGTACATTCGGGCGGGATTTGAACAGACGCCGGCGGCGCAGGCGTCCTGTGTGCAAACGTCCGAATCGTCGCAATCGTCATTTTCAAACACGCAGTCGTCGCATTCGTCGGGGACATTGGTGCCGTTCAAATCTTCGGAAGTACCATTCGCCAGATCACAACCGTCCAAGAAGCCGTTTTCGTTACAATCAGTCCCCAGTCCCTCGAACAATTCGCACGCGTCGTTGGTGCCGTTCTGGTTACAGTCCCGCCGGCCGAAAGTGGCGATGACAGCCCCAATCTGATTCCCGGTGCTGTCAAGTGTTCCGGGCGCGCCGATCACGTAGTCCGGGACACCATCGCCGTTAATATCGCGGCGCCCCGCAGCACTTGTGCCGACACCCTCCCCGAAACTGCCTCCCTGAGTGAGGAATCCGATGGGTTCGTCCCCGATCGGAGGGAGGATGTCGTTTACCGCCATCCGCGCGGGCCATGTCGTTGACTGCCCCATTACCGTCCATGTCCGCCCCGTGGGATCGCCGCCCGGCACACCGGCCGACGACGCCCCGATGACGAAGTCCGACGCTCCATCATCGTCTACGTCGCCGCAGCCGGACGCGCCGAGCCCGAGCTGATCCTGCGCGTCCACCCCCTCGAGCGCCACTCCGTTCACCCCATCCAGCAGGTTCATGCGAACAAACGCCGTCCATTGGATTGATACGCTGTTGTCGCGACCGAAGACGAGATAGGCCTCGCTGGCATTGCGGGGACTGGGGGCGTAGGCGGACGCGGCGCCCACTAAGATGTCGTTGATGCCGTCGGAATTCACGTCGCCGGCGGGGCCGACGTACCACCCGATTTCATCACCCGGTTCGGCGCCCTTGAGAAGGGCGCCTTTCGAGCCGTTGCCGCCCAAACTCGGGTGTATTTCATTGGCGACTACGTGGGCGTAATAGTACCCATCCCACTCCGGACCCGTGCGACCGAAGAGGACATACACGTCGCCGTTACGGAAGGGCGTCCGCGGGGCGCCCACGGCATAGTCACCAATCCCGTCGCCGTTGACATCCCCCAACCCCGCCACACTGACACCCGCCATGTTGCCCGGGTTAAACGAAAAAACCAGTGAAAAGTCTATGTCGCCGAAATCCCGATACTCCTGGAATTCCCACGACTCCAGTTGGAATGACACCGGCCAAATCGCCTGGACGCGACCCCAGACCAGGAATGCCGCACCCGATGGAACCGAGTGACTCGATCCCTGGTCGAAGGGGGCGCCGACGAGAGCTTCGCCGACGCCGTCCGCGTTCACGTCGCCCGCGAAGGCGACGGACCAGCCGTTCCAGTCCTCGGGTCTGCGGCCTTTAATCAAAAAACCATTCGTTCCGTCGAGAGAATCAACGTACAGGGTACCTTCGGCGACGGGTGCGGCACGGCCGAAGACCACGTAGCAGACGCCGCGCTCAAAGGACGCGAACGGCGCACCCACCAAAACGTCGTCGAAGCCGTCGCCGTTGACGTCGCCCGAGGCCACGCTGAGGCCGAACCATGTTTGCCCCTCCGGACCGTGGATGACGAAGCCGTTGGTGCCGTCAATATCGCCCACGCTGATTTCGGCCGGCCCGCCGACACCGGGACGACCGAAGATGACGTAGACCGAACCGTTCTGCCCGTCGCCGCTCGCCTGATCAAGGAACGCGCCGACGATGATGTCGGCCAGGCCGTCGCCGTTCACGTCTCCGAGCGCGACCGTGTAGCCGAACTGACCCGATGGGGTGACACCGGTCACTCGGAAGCCGTTGAACCCGTCCAATCCGGAAGAGGGCAGCACCGGCGCGAACGCCGCCGGGCAGTCGGGCTCGCCGGGAGCGTCGCCGGTCGCGAACGGCGCCGTCCCGAACAGACCGATACAGACGCCCAGGACAATCGCCGCCGGTCCATTGAGTGCGCGAACCATTCGCGCCAAGTTCATTCGTCGGCGAACGATGTTTTGGAAAATCCGCAGACATGTCGTGTCCATTATCCGCCCTCCGGTTCTTCGAGGTTTTGGGTCCATTCGACAACGCCGAACTGTTCGTCCGTCAGATTGATTTCATGCCTCTGGCCGTCATGCAGCATGGCGGCGGCCAGTTTCGCGCCTGAAAACTCGCACCCTTCAAAACCGGAGCATCTCAAATCCGCCTTCGTCAGGTCAGCTTCGGTAAAGGAGCAATCCTTGAAATTGCACCCGCGTAGATCGCTCGCATGCAGATCGCAGCGCGAGAAATCGCACCGCTCGAAATCGGTCCAGTTAAAGGTTGACAAATGCAGATCGCTGTCCACCAACGACACGTCGCGGAGCTCCGACCGCCCGATGTACAGCCCCGGGAGGGTCAGATTCTCGAACCGCTGCCCAACCACCGACGCTCGAAAGAAGCCCGGGCCGCGTCTCTCATCGTCGTAACGAGGGCGGTGCGCCGGGTCCGGTCGCGGCGCACCGTCCAATCCAATAGCCGATTTGACGAATTCGAAGCTCCGATTGTAGGCCAAACGCATCTTGATTCTCCCGCTCTCTGGAGCCACGCTGCCCGTGGATCTCTTTTTTCTCGACGCCCTTCGCACCCACTCTGGAGAGTTCGGCAGGCGCGCCAACTGTTGCAATAAGCGTCGCGAGTATCGTACGCGCTCTGGATCACGAACACACAGTTCATCCAGCAATCGCCTAAGCTGATCAATGTGCCGAGCGAACGCCTCGCTTTGCGGAATCCATTCGCTTGAACTGATTTGGGTCATGTCATCCCAGTCGAATTTAACGCCCTCTCCAACGATCCCGGCTCCACCGGTATATCTGGAGCATTCTATGACTTCAGAACCCGATTCGATACAGTAATCCTCCAGGGAAGTATATACCGTTCGAAACCGCGGGCTCTCGTCTGGAAACCACCAGACAAACTTCTCGGCCGTCATCTGTTCGAATTCAGAAAACTGCGGAAATTCATTCGTCGCCCACCGAAACGGTATGAGGACGCGCCGACTGGATCGTGCAAAGGCGTCGTCGATTTCCTTGAGATCGTCAATGAACAGCTCAGCGTATTCTTGATTCACTCGCTCAACCTCCGGTCTTCTCAATGAAGCGAATAGTAATGGAAGAGAGATCGGTGGGCGATTGAATTCCAAGCCTCTGCAACTCTCTTGCCAGTTGTCCACCAGCCTGTGAATTGAAGAGAATGTCGTTCAACGCGTCAAGTTCACGACTGAGCGGTACGCCAAGCGTCTTGGTGACATCACCCACCTGAATGATCTGAAGTTCTCCGGTGGTTCTGTTAATCGCAACGAGATCCGCAAATCGACTCGTCCCTTGGCCCGTACCGCGAAAGAAACCCTCGCCAACGATCTCGAAGCCATCATCCCTGAGGGCATCGCGTGCCGCTTCCACCGTGGCCCGGTGGGCCGCGCCTCCAAGTCGCCCACGGAACAAACCCTTGGCGAACTTCGATTTAAGCAGGTTCAACGCGCCGGCGATTCTGTCGAATACCGCCCCGCCGAAACGGTCGCTCGCGTATTCTATTGTGAGCGACACAAACACGCCCTGCAAGGAGGCTCCCGCGGCCAGCTGCCGAGCCGCGTCGAGAACGGTCTTGACGTTGCTCGCGGCATTGAATGCCGCAAGTCCGCGACTAATGAATGTGCTGGACAACAGCCCGCCGAGGCTGAATTCGAACATGCCTGAAGGGTCGGTGAACCGGGTCGGACTGCTTGCCGCATATTCGTAAAGGTTGTATCCGGCTCCCAACTCCGCCGGGTCGCGTTGGAGAAACCGCCCGTGCCGGGGGTCGTAGACGCGGGCTTTGTAGTCGTAGAGAACGAGACGGGCGTTGGACGGCGTCGCGGGCAGTGCGGGGTTGACCAGGTCCAGGGCGTCGAGCCGCTGGCCGGTGTAGAAGAATCGATTGTAATCCGCGGCCGACTCCCCGGCCGGAAGGACGCCCGTCGAGCACTGCCCCAGCAGGGCGAAATCCGACCCATCCACGTCGTTGTCACCGTCGAAGTCGGACGACGCACACCCCGTCGGCGGGGCCATGCCCGACCCGCGGAAGCACGCCTGAATCCGGCCGAAGTCCAGCAACCCGGCCGACCCGTCCCCGTC